>NZ_DIIQ01000002.1:0-346 GCF_002420785.1 Pseudomonas sp. UBA5666
CGCTGCACCGGCCAAGGCCGAGGCCGAGGCCGAACCCGCCGCCGCTGCCCCTGCTGCTGCCCCGGCTGCCGCTACCCCTGCGCCAGCCGCAACCGCCCCGGCTGCCGGCAACAACGCCAAGGTGCACGCCGGCCCAGCCGTGCGTCAGCTGGCCCGTGAATTTGGCGTAGAGCTCGGCGCCGTGGCAGCGACCGGCCCACATGGCCGCATCCTGAAAGAAGACGTGCAGGTTTACGTCAAGGCCATGATGCAGAAGGCCAAGGAAGCGCCGGCAGCTGCCGGTGCAACCGGCGGCGCTGGCATTCCGCCGATTCCGGTGGTCGATTTCAGCAAGTTCGGTGAAGTC
>NZ_DIIQ01000002.1:488-245360 GCF_002420785.1 Pseudomonas sp. UBA5666
ATGACCCGCCTGATGCAGGTCGGTGCTGCCAACCTGCACCGCAGCTGGCTGAACGTGCCTCACGTCACCCAGTTCGATTCGGCTGACATCACCGAGCTCGAAGCCTTCCGCGTGGCCCAGAAAGCCGTCGCAGAAAAGGCCGGCGTCAAGCTGACCGTCCTGCCGCTGTTGCTCAAGGCCTGCGCCTTCCTGCTCAAGGAACTGCCAGACTTCAACAGCTCGCTGGCACCAAGCGGCAAAGCGGTCATCCGCAAGAAATACGTGCACATCGGCTTTGCCGTGGACACGCCCGACGGCCTGCTGGTACCGGTGATCAAGAACGTCGACCAGAAGAGCCTACTGCAGCTGGCTGCCGAAGCGGCTGCACTGGCCGAGAAGGCGCGTACCAAGAAGCTGTCGGCGGACGAGATGCAGGGCGCCTGCTTCACCATCTCCAGCCTCGGCCATATTGGCGGCACCGGCTTCACGCCGATCGTCAACGCCCCTGAGGTGGCCATCCTGGGCGTCTCCAAGGCGACCATGCAGCCTGTCTGGGACGGCAAGGCCTTCCAGCCCAAGCTGATGCTGCCGCTGTCGCTGTCGTACGATCACCGTGTGATCAACGGCGCTGCCGCTGCGCGCTTCACCAAGCGTCTGGGCGATGTGCTGGGCGATATCCGCACCATGCTGCTGTAAGGCAGCGCACTGCCCCTCCCGGTGAGGGGCAGTCTCTTTTTCGAGCTGCCACGCTCGTACCTCAACCCCGTCGATTGACGGGGCTTTTTTTGCCTGGCGCAAAGTGGGCGCTGTGCGGGGACATGATGGCCCCGGTGCGCGTCGGCGTTGCCGATCATCGTTGCACAGCCGCTCTGAACAGCCGTCCTACAGATTCCGTACCCTCGGCCGATATCCTTGTTACAGCTTCGTACATGGCCGCTTGCCAGCTATAGGGACATGATGCAACCTTGCCAGATTCGACGCGGTCCAACGCGCGCGTTCCCTCTTCAAGCGAGTTTTCGATGAAAAGCCAACCCGATGCTGGCAACCGTGTGACGGGCGAGGTCGTCACGCAGTTACCCGTGCCCTCGCGGTTGGGCATGCTGCGCTTCGAAAGGCTCAATGAAGCCAGTTGGTCGTTGCTCTACCTGGACCCGGCCTGCGAGCGCCAGTTCGGCGTTCATGCCAGTGACCTCTGCGCGCTGGTCGATGCCCCTTACGCCAGCCTCATGGAACCTGAGGCCCGCTACCGGCTGCATGACGACATCCAGCTGCAACTGTCGCAACGCGGCTACTACCGTGTGCGCTACACCCTGCACACGCCAGGCGCTTCCGTGCGCATGCTGGAGGTCGGCGAAGCCTTCAAACAGCACGCCCGGCAGTTGCTGTGCGGCTACCTGAGCGTACTGGACGATCACCCGGAAGACACGGGCGAGACCGCCAGCGACCTGGAGTCACGCAACAACCGCCTGCAACTGGCCCTGCAACTGAACCAGCGTGCCCAACGTGAGCAGCTCGAGCACCTGGAGCGCGTACGCAGCCAGCAAGACCTGATCCTGCGCCTGGCCCGTCAACGCTACAGCGCCGAGAACTCGTTGCTCGAAGCCGCCGAACTGATCACCCGTAGCGCCTGTGAGATCTACAAGATCGACTGCGCCGGTATCTGGCACCTGGAAGGCCATCGGCTTGAGCCGATCACAGCCTGGTACAGCGATGTGCAAGCGCACCGGCAACCCCAGGCAATCGACGCCAGCCATTTCCCGGATTACCTCGAGGCCCTGCATGCCAGCCGTGCGATCGATGCGCACAACGCTGGGCACGATCCCCGTACACGTGCGTTGATGCAGAGCCTGGGGCCTGGCAACAAGGCCATGCTCGATGCCAGCATTCGCGTCGATGGCCAGGTGGTGGGCGTGTTGTGCCTGGAACAGGCCGGCCAGCCACGGGCCTGGCAGTCCGATGAGATCGCCTTTGCCGGCGAGCTGGCCGACCAGTTCGCCCAGGTCATTACCAATCACAACCGCCGCGCGGCGGCCAGTGCGCTGCACCTGTTCCAACGCGCCGTGGAGCAGAGCGCCAGCGCCTTCCTGCTGGTGAACCGGGATGGGCAGGTCGAGTATGTGAACCCGAGCTTCACCGCCATCACCCAATACAGCACCGAGGAAGTGCAAGGGCGTCACCTGGGTGAACTGCCCGCCCTTGAGAACCTCAACGAGCTGCTGTTCGACTCGCCTTCGAGCCTGGCCATGGGTAATAGCTGGCAGGGTGAATTCAAGAGCCGGCGCAAGAACCTGGAACCCTACTGGGGGCAGCTGTCGATCTCCAAGGTGTATGGTGACAACCGCGAGCTGACCCACTACATCGGCATCTACGAAGACGTCACCCAGAGCAAGCTGGCCCAGCAGCGCATCGAGCGGCTGGCCTACACCGACAACCTGACCAACCTGGGCAACCGTCCGGCGTTCATCCGCAGCCTGGACGAATGCTTCGCCCGGGATGTGCAGAATCCGATGTGCCTACTGCTGGTGGACATCGACAATTTCAAGCGCATCAACGACAGTCTCGGCCATCACACGGGCGACAAGTTGCTTATCAGCCTGGCCAGGCGCCTGCGCAACAGCCTGCATGCCGGCGGTATCCTGGCCCGTTTTGCCAGCAACGAATTCGCCGTGTTGCTCGACGACACCAGCCTGGAGGCCGGCCAGGGGGTTGCCCAGCAATTGTTGCGCACCCTCGACAAGCCGATGTTCGTCGATAACCAGCTGATCAATGTCACAGCATCGGTGGGCCTAGCCAGCGCTCCCCAGCATGGTGCCGACCCCACCAGCCTGATGAAGAATGCCGGGTTGGCGCTGCACAAGGCCAAGGCCAACGGCAAACACCAGGTGCAGGTGTTCACCGAGGTCCTCAACGCCGAGGCCAGCTACAAACTGTTCGTCGAAAACAACCTGCGCCGCGCATTGACCCAGAACGAGCTGGACGTGTTCTATCAGCCCAAGCTGTGCCTGCGCAGCGGCCGGCTGCTGGGCCTGGAGGCACTGTTGCGCTGGAACCATCCTGAGCGGGGCATGATCCGGCCTGACCAGTTCATCAGCGTGGCCGAAGAAACCGGTTTGATCATCCCCATTGGCAAATGGGTTGTGCGCCAATCGTGCCGCATGAGCAACGAACTGCGTGCAGCAGGGCTTGGCAATCTGCACGTCGCGATCAACCTGTCGCCCAAGCAGTTTTCCGACCCTGATCTGGTCGCCTCGATCAGCAGCATCATCAGGGAAGAAGGCTTGCCTGCGCACCAACTGGAGCTGGAGCTGACCGAAGGGTTGCTGCTCGAAGCCAGTGAGGACACCCATCGGCAACTCGACGAGCTCAAAGCCTTGGGCCTGACCCTGGCCATGGATGACTTCGGCACCGGTTATTCCTCGCTCAGCTACCTGAAGAAATTCCCGATCGACATCCTCAAGATCGACCGCAGCTTCATCAAGGACATCCCCGACAACCAGGACGACATGGAAATCACCTCGGCGGTGATCGCCATGGCCCACAACCTCAAGCTGAAGGTGGTAGCCGAAGGCATTGAAACCCCTGCGCAGCTGGGTTTCCTGCGTCGACACCGGTGTGACATCGGGCAGGGCTATCTGTTTGACCGACCTATTCCGGGGCGAGAGCTGGCAGAGCGCCTGCAACGCTATCCGCGAGGTCCAGCCGCCTGACAGCGGCGCAAACCTCGGGCACACTAGAAACCATTCGGGCTACATCGCGAGCAGGCCCGTCCCCACCAGGATCACGCAGGTCATGTGATCGGGAGCGGACTTGTCGGCGATGGCCCTGAAGCTATCCAACTGAATAGACACAGAGGAACGGCCATGGTCCTGCGTTCGGAAATACTGGTGAACAAAAACGTCATGCCCACTGCGGAGCAGGCCCTGCCTGGCCGCGAAACGCCGATGAGCCTGCCCGAGTTCCACTACGTGTTCGAGGAAACGCCGCTGCTCGGGCCATTCTTCGAAGATGTGGATTTCGCCATTTTCGGCCTGGGGTGTTTCTGGGGCGCAGAGCGTCGATTCTGGCAGCGTGAGGGTGTGGTCAGTACCGTCGTGGGTTATGCCGGCGGCTTTACCCCGAACCCTACCTACGAAGAGGTCTGCTCAGGCCTGACCGGGCACACCGAAGTTGTGCTGGTGGTCTTCGACAAGAGCAAAGTGAGATACAGTGAACTGCTGGCCATGTTCTGGGAACTGCACAACCCGACCCAGGGCATGCGCCAGGGCAACGATGTCGGCACGCAGTACCGCTCGGCCATCTACTGCACGAGCCCAGAGCAGCTCGAGCAGGCCCAGTCCAGCCGCGAGGCCTTCCAGGCCGAGCTGGACAAGGCTGGCTTCGGTCAGATCACCACCGAAATCGACAAAGCACCCACTGTGTACTTCGCCGAGGCCTACCACCAGCAATACCTGGCCAAGAACCCGGACGGCTATTGCGGTATCGGCGGGACGGGCGTGTGCATGCCGGCCAGCTTGCAAGGGAATTGAGCATGAGCACTATGACCCTGTTCCACTCGCCCCTGTCGCCATTCGTGCGCAAGGTCATGGTGGTATTGCACGAAACCGGCCAATTGGACCGAGTGGCACTGCAGCCTGTGAACATCAGCCCAGTCAACGGTGACGAGCAGCTCAACGCCGGCAATCCCATCGGCAAGATTCCGGCGCTGCGCCTGGCCGACGGAACCGTGCTGCATGACAGCCGGGTGATCTGCGAGTACCTGGATCAGCAACATGTGGGGTTGCCACTGCTGCCCCGGGAAGGCTCGGCTCGCTGGCGGCGCATGACGCTGGCCTCCCAGGCGGATGCCATTCTGGATGCAGCCGTCTCGAGCCGCTACGAAACGTTCGTGCGACCCGTCGAGAAACGTTGGGATGGGTGGTTGGAGGCGCAGGGGGACAAGATCCGCCGCAGCCTGGCCAACCTCGAACAGGCCCACCTGGCGGAGCTGATGTCGGGATTCGATTTGGCAGCAATCGGCGTGGCTTGCGCATTGGGGTACCTGGACTTGCGTCAGCCAGCGTTTGGCTGGCGTGAGCGCCAGCCTGGGCTGGCGGCCTGGTACGCCGAGGTGAGCACACGGCCGTCAATGGTCGCCACCGCACCCGATGCCTGAACAGAAGGCTATTGCCGTCAAGCCGGCTCGTGTAGAAGCGATCCGGCGCCCCTGCAGGCGTGCGTCAGCGGCGATGCGCCCGTTCATGCAACGATAATCAGCAGTCAGGCTTGCCAGCGGTAAATCGTTTGGCAGGGTTCACCGCGCCTTTGAACTCGCGCAACGCCTTGGCACCCACCAACAGTGGGTAATTGAAGTTGCTGCGATCCACCAGGTTGACCTCCACGGTTCGCTTCACGTCTCCCAGGCACAGTTCCAGGTCCACCACTGGCCGCTTGGCGCTCTCGGGTGCATCGCCCTCATCCTCATCATCGGCACGGCCCTTGATCTTGCTGATGCGCGAGACCTGGTGCTCGTAAACCTTGTCGTCGGCATCCTTGGTTGCCAAACGGAAACGTACCCACTCCTGCCCATCGCGGGTGAACAGCTCGATGTCCTTGGCAGACAGTGACGCCGTATAGGCGCCAGTATCCATCTTGGCCTTGAGCGTCTGGCCAATCTCCGGCAGCGCGATATTCTCGTAACGCCCGTACAGCGTAGGCTCGGCGGCCATCACCGGTAGCGTCAACAGGGTCAGCACGGCAAACAGTGATTTCACAAGCAAGCTTCCTTGATCGATTTACGGGTTAGACCGCACAGGCAGCCCAGGTTCGCGGTCCAAAGCCTAACCAACATAATGTGAAACATTTGTCCGTGCCGCCGGGCATTGGAGGTTTGGCGTAGTTCGCAACCCTGCTTATCATTGCCGATCGTTATGGTTCTGACAGAAAGAGTCTCCTTATGCGTCGCGTGCTGACCGGCATACTTACAGCCACCTTGCTGCTGCTCAATACCTTGGTGTTGATCGGGCCCCTGCTGGTGTTCGCCTTGTTCAAACTGGTGCTACCTGGTCGTGGGCGAGACCATGCATCAGGGGCTGTAATGTGGGTGGCCGAAACCTGGTCGGAAATCGACAAAGCCATCTTTGCCTTGTGCACCCCCACCCAATGGGACATTCGCGGCATCGAAAACCTGCGCCGTGACACCTCGTACCTTGCGATCAGCAATCATCAGAGCTGGGTGGACATTCCCGCCTTGATCGAGAGCCTCAACCGGCGCACACCCTTCTTCAAGTTCTTCCTGAAAAAGGAATTGATCTGGGTGCCGCTGCTGGGCCTGGCATGGTGGGGGCTGGACTATCCCTTCATGAAACGCTACAGCAAAGCCTTTCTGGAGAAGCACCCCGAGCTCAAGGGCAAGGATCTGGAAATCACCAAGGCTGCCTGCGAGCTGTTCAAGCGCCAACCGGTGACCGTGGTCAATTACCTGGAGGGCACCCGCTTCACCGAGGCCAAGCGCCAGGAGCAGCAATCACCCTACCGCCATCTGTTAAAGCCCAAGGCCGGAGGCGTGGCGTTCGTACTCGCAGCGCTGGGTGAGCAGCTCGATGCATTGCTGGACGTCACCATCGTCTACCCCGGCGACAAGGCGCCAGGTTTCTGGGACTTGCTCAATGGCAGTGTCAGCCGGGTAATTATCGACATTCAGGTGCGTGAGCTCGACCCAGCGTTGTGGGCCGGCGACTACGAGAGCGATCCTGTTTTCCGCCAGACAGTACAGGCGTGGGTAAACCAGCTGTGGCTGGAAAAGGATGAACGGATCGAGCAGTTGCGTTGGGAATAAGGGACGTTGTTGCCTGTAATGGCTATGGCGCCGGCATGCTGGGTCCTGCGGGGTCATGACGGTGCGCGGGGCATCCAGGCGATAGGCGCATTGGACGCTTGGACACCCCGCCAATGAGAGTTCGGCGTCTATTCGGCCCCTGATACTTCTTGTCACACACCCCTTTTGTGGATAAAGATCGATCACAGCACAACTATAAAAATGTCTGGATCGACCGATGACCCACCCATCAAGCTCCGCCCCGCCCCAACTGCGTCGTGTTCTGGGCCTCCCTGCCCTGGTGTTCTTTGGCCTGGTGTACATGGTCCCACTGACCATTTTCACTACCTACGGCATCGTCACCGAGCTAACCGGTGGCCGTACGGCAACCGCCTATCTGATCACGCTGATGGCCATGCTGTTCACAGCCGCGTCCTACAGCTTTATGGTCAAACGCTTCCCGGTCGCGGGTTCGGCGTACTCCTACACCCACATGGCTTTTGGCCAGAACGTAGGCTTTCTGGCGGGCTGGTCGCTGCTGCTCGACTATCTGTTTCTGCCGATGATCAACTACCTGCTCATCGGCCTGTTCCTGAATATCGCCTTTCCAGCGGTGCCGGCCTGGGCGTTCGTACTCGCCTGCATCAGCTTGGTGACCGTGCTCAACGTGGTTGGTATCAGCTCGGTGGCCAAGACCAGCAATCTGATCGTGGGCGCGCAGATCGTCTTCATTGGTGTGTTCATCGCGCTGTCCTGGCAGTCCCTCAGCGACGGCCACCCCATCGACTGGCTGGCGCCGCTGCAAGGTGACGGTAGCGCACCCGGCTTTGGTCCGATGATGGCCGGCGCGGCAGTGCTGTGCCTGTCGTTCCTGGGGTTCGATGCCGTTTCCACCCTGGCCGAGGAAAGCCGCAATGCTCGGCGTGATGTGCCTCGGGCGATCATCCTCACCACGCTGTTCGCCGGCCTGCTGTTCACCGTGCTGGCCTATGTGAGCCAGTTGGTGCTGCCGGGCAGCACCTTCGCCAATGCCGATGCTGCTGCAAACGAGGTCATGCTCAAGGCGGGCGGCCAGTTCCTGGCCAACTTCTTCACGGCCGCTTATGTCGCCGGTAGCCTCGGCTCGGCCTTGGCCTCCCAGGCCGCAGTGTCGCGCATCCTCTACACCATGGGCCGGGACCGGGTGCTGCCCCCGCGCACCTTCGGCCACCTGTCGCCACGCCTCGGCACACCGGTATTCGCCATCGCGGTGGTATCGGCGTTCTCACTGCTGGCGCTGGTAATCGACTTGTCCACCCTCGCCTCGCTGATCAGCTTCGGCGCCTTGGTGGCGTTCTCGGCGGTGAACCTGGCGGTGGTGAAGACCCACCTGATGGACGATGCCAGCCAGCGCAATACCAAGGGGTTGCTGAGCTATGGCGTGGTGCCACTGGTGGGGTTGGGGCTGACGCTGTGGCTGTGGACCAGCCTGTCGGCGCTGACGCTGGTGATCGGGCTGTGCTGGTTCGCGCTGGGCCTTGCCTACCTGGCCGTCCTGACCGCCGGCTTCCGCCGCCCGGTGCGGCTAGTGGATTTCAGCGAAGCGGCCTGATCCAATGATCTGGCGGCCTGCGCTGGCTGTTGTGGAGCGGACGCGTGTCGCGAAAGGGCCGCGCCAGCCTTCACCATCTACCTGGATTGTCCATACCGTGCCCTAGACCGAAGGCTGGTTCAAGGGCGCTGGTGCGGTCCACAAGCTACCCAGGTTCTGCAACAACGACCCTGCAATGCCCTGTTGGCCGAGGTATTGCAGAATCAACGGCGCAAACTGCCCGATCATCCCGGCATCCATCCCCAGCGCCTTGAATGCACTGTACAAGTCGCTGCGGTTTTCCACGTTGTTGCCCAGCGCGTTGCTCAATGCCGACTGGCTTTCGCTGTGCTTGCCCAGCAAATCCCCCAGCCCGCTCAACCCACCCAGCGCATTGGCCCCAGCCAACAGGTCCAGCCCAGGCACCGCTTTGGTCAACTGGCCATATTCCTCAGTGCTGAGGTTGTTACGTGCCATCCCTAGCATCGCCCCCGCCCCGCCCATGGCCTGTTCGGGGGTGATGTTCAATTGGCTGCCCAGGGTATTGAGCAGATTGGCCTGGGCCGCAGGAGCCTGCACCTGGCCTTGTTGCATCTGGTTCTGCATGGCAGAGACGGCGTTGGCCGCATCGCTGAGGTTGAAGGCGAACACCGGGCTTGCGGCCAGGGTCATCAGGGTCGCCAGGGTGAATGCTTTCATCGGGAGGGACCTCGTAGGCCGGGATGGCCCGGGAAACGAGGCATTCGACTGGGGTTCGGGGGATTTGTTCCTATCCGACTGTCGACGCAGATGTTCACCCGTACCGTATCCATCACCTGTTACTTCTGCCAGTAGCGGCATACGGAGATCACCGGGATACTCAGAGCAGCCGCTTTAAAAGAGCGAGAGCTATGCGCATTCTGACAGGAGCACACCCGTATGAAAGACGTCGGACCGCACGTTTATTCTGCCTATGGCTTCTGCGCAACACTCCAGCCAGCAAAAATCTTACTTGGATTCAACGGCCAGGCCATAGAGCAGTTCACAAAGTATTATCAGCTGGGCGTCGGTTATCGTAGCTATGCACCGTCACTTCTACGTTTTCTAAGTCCTGACAGTCTGTCCCCCTTTGGCGAAGGCGGGATTAATGCATACAACTACTGCGCTGGTGACCCGGTTAATTTTCAGGATCCTACGGGACATATGCCGAGGCCGATTACTAAAGTCGGTCTACTCCCGAGATACAAGGGACTCGGGCCGACAGCCAAACTGGCGCTCGTCAAAAAATCGCTTAATACTTCTACACCCCGACCGGGTAAACAACCAACAATAAAGCCGGCAGGCACTGCTCCTCAGCCAAAGCACAAACCACCTCGAGCTTCAGAGGTCCCAACCCTGTCTATCAGTACAAATCCTGAGCAGCTCTCGAGCTTACCAGGGGTTAGCAGTTCACATGGTTCTTCCCGAGCGCGTAGCGTCCTTGATGACTACGTAAGTGATATTAACATCAACATCAAAAAAATTAAGGATGGTGCAGCGAAAGCGGGAAGAGCACTAACGCGCGACGAGCAAAATTCAATTGATCACTTCAGACGTGAAATTGAGTCCACGCGTCCAGCCTGGAGCTCTTCGAATGCCGACAGCGGTAGTCACCCACCAGAAGCGAACGCAAAGATCCGTGAAGACAGATTGTTATATTAGGTAATGCCCAACCGGACCAGCGGATCAGCGCGCCTAACGCCGCCAGTTTTCCGATTTTTCCGCTTACTTGTAGGACGTTTCAGAAATATGCTTCCAAGCCGTTTAAGCCGTTGCGGTGATCCGGGATGGGCTCTAGTCTCGGCCGGTCGTTGCAAAATCAGCGACCGGCTTTGACAGGCCGCCTTCGTCAAACACATGGCTTAACCTCTATGGCAGCTGTGCATGGGGCACTTCACGTGCGCCGGGTTTTGTTTGACCTACCGGTCTGTCAACCCATGTACAGCTGCCGCCTTCTTGTTTGACAGCAGGCTGGTTGTGGCCCCACTACAGGTCATTCCTCACGCTTAAAATCGTATATGCACGGGATTTGACCATTGACGGCCTGATGGACAACAAGCCGCAGTTGCTTTGGGCTTCGCATTATCTAAGCGCGCTGGCCAAGGCGCTGTTGGACGATGCGGAGTTGGGGATGATGCGCTGAGTGATGGCTAGGGCGGGCTGGCCTCTTCGCGGGCGGGCCCGCTCCTACAGGTTCCGTGTGAGCTTCCAAAACTGTCATTTCTGCCAGTACCTAAATCCCTGTGGCTGTTCAGAATGGGCTTAGAGCAACCTCCATTCACCCCGCACGGCAGGGAGTTGAACCATGAGCAAAGCACCGAACAGTTCGCTTTTATTCTACCAAGGCAACAAGCTGAGTACCGTCCGGGAGGACGCCGTCACTCGTACGATCCTGCGCGGCGCTGAAGCGCCTTTGGCAGAACAACTCACGGGGGCCACAACAACCGCCGGGCTGCTGACAACCGACGACAAGGGTTCTGTGCTCTCTGTGCTGAGCGACGATGAGGAGCCTCCCCACAGCTATTCAGCTTACGGACATGATCCCACCTTGCCTTCAACGCGAGTGGCGACAGGCTTTAATGGTGAGGCGTTGGAACCAACTGCCAGATGCTATCTACTGGGGCAAGGATACCGCGCTTACTCTCCTAGCCTTGGCAGATTTATCGCAGCAGACAGTCTCAGCCCCTTTGGCGAAGGCGGCCTGAATAGCTACGCCTACTGTACGAACGACCCGGTGAACGCGGTCGATCCCTCAGGCCATGCCACGCTCGTTATTGAAATTTTCAAACAAATCAAGCGACAGCCCACAACGACTGTAACCAGGTTTACAGCGGGTAGCAAAGTGCCGCCCTCGACGAAGATCGTGAAACAAGGGAACAGCAAGTATTACTCAAAAACCTGGCAGCCGGATACCCTCTATCGATATGAAACTCGAACGCTTAACAGCGTACCGGTAAACCAGGATCTGGGCGGTGGAAAAGGGGCCATATTGAAGGAAAATTTGGCCCGATATAAAGCCAATGAAAAAGATCTACGGACGTTGCAAACGTTACAAGATCTACTTCCGACGGAAGCGGGTGGACTGCACCTCAACACACTGGTGGAACGACAGCGCGGTATGTTGAACGAGGGTGGAAGACTGCTGAAGAGCGCATTGGATCCTCAGGACCTTACCACTCATATCCGTGGTAACCCCAGAACGACTCAGGGCGAATGATCCAGCCAAACGCAAAACGCCACGCACTCCCATGCGTGGCGCTTTCTTATACCGTTGCGAAGCCCGTCACGCCGCGCCCCACATCTTGTGCGGGTCGATCACGAATTTCTTCGGCACACCTGCATCGAACTCGCCATACCCTTCCGGCGCCTGATCCAGGTTGATCACCTGCACACCCACCACTTCGGCAATGTTGATGCGGTCCCACATGATCGCCTGCATCAGCTGGCGGTTGTACTTCATGGTTGGCGTCTGCCCGGTGTGGAAGCTGTGCGACTTGGCCCAGCCCAGTCCGAAACGGATGCTCAGTGCACCGATCTTGGCAGCCGCGTCTACAGCGCCCGGGTCTTCGGTCACGTACAGGCCAGGGATACCGATCTGGCCGGCAACTCGGGTCACCTGCATCAGCGAGTTAAGAACAGTGGCCGGCGCCTCGTGCTTGGCACCTTCATGGCCGTGGCCGCGCGCTTCGAAGCCGACGGCATCGACGGCGCAATCCACTTCCGGCTCGCCGAGAATGTCCACGATCTGCTCGTGAAGCGGCGTGTCTTTGGACAGGTCGACCACTTCGAAACCCTGGGACTTGGCGTGAGCCAGGCGAGCAGGGTTCAGGTCGCCCACGATCACACAGGCAGCGCCCAGCAGGCGAGCCGAAGCAGCGGCAGCCAGGCCCACAGGGCCGGCACC
Source organism: Pseudomonas sp. UBA5666 (assembly GCF_002420785.1). Taxonomy (NCBI): domain Bacteria; kingdom Pseudomonadati; phylum Pseudomonadota; class Gammaproteobacteria; order Pseudomonadales; family Pseudomonadaceae; genus Pseudomonas; species Pseudomonas sp. UBA5666. The sequence continues at coordinate 12,753 of NZ_DIIQ01000002.1, forward strand.
TGCAACATAGACGGTGCTGCCTGGGCCTACGCCTGCAGTCACGGCACCGTGGTAACCGGTTGGCAGAATGTCGGACAGGCAAGTCAGGTCACGGATCTTCTCCATGGCCTTGTCGCGCTCAGGGAGCTTCAGGAGGTTGAAGTCGGCGTATGGCACCAGTACATATTCGGCCTGACCACCGGTCCAGTCGCCCATGTCCACATAACCGTAGGCACCACCGGCGCGGGCCGGGTTTACGGTGAGGCAGACACCGGTGTGCATTTCCTTGCAGGAACGGCAACGGCCGCAGGCGACGTTGAATGGCACCGAGACCAGATCGCCGATCTGCATGCGCTCGACGTCACTGCCCTTCTCGACGATTTCACCAGTGATTTCGTGGCCCAGAACCAGGCCGACCTGGGCAGTGGTGCGGCCGCGGACCATGTGCTGGTCAGAGCCGCAGATGTTGGTGGAGACCACCTTCAGGATCACGCCGTGCTCGATCTTTTTGCCGCGCGGGTCCTGCATTTTCGGGTAGTCGATCTTCTGCACCTCGACCTTGCCGGCGCCGAGATATACCACTCCACGATTGCCAGACATGCTCTTACCTCGCTTGATTTGTATTTATGCAGCGGTGGTTGAACGCGCCGCCATCCATGGGCGGCATGTGTTTCTGGAATGGGGGAATTGTGGGCCGGATGGGGCCCGATGCACTGACTGGGAGCGACAGGGAGATGCCTTTTAGCGGCAGGTTTGTCGCGGGAAGATAAGGCACACACGCAGGGAGAGGCAGAAGCGAGCCTCGCCGCGACCCAAGCGGCGAGGAGGCCAGCAAAAACGCTAAAGAACGACCGTGCGGTTGGCGTTGAGGAACACCCGCTTCTCGATGTGGTATCCCACCGCCCGTGCCAGGGTCAGGCACTCGATGTCTCGCCCCTTGGCGATCAGGTCTTCGGGGTAATAGGTATGGTCCACCACTTCGACACCTTGGGCGATGATCGGCCCTTCGTCCAAGTCATTGTTGATGTAATGCGCCGTGGCCCCGACCATCTTCACACCCTTGTTGTACGCCTGGTGGTAAGGCTTGGCGCCCTTGAACCCCGGTAGCAGCGAGTGGTGGATGTTGATCGCGCGGCCATCGAGCTGGCGGCACAGCTCGGGCGAGAGCACCTGCATGTAGCGCGCGAGAATAACCAGCTCGGCGCCCGTCTGTTCGATCACCTGCAATACCTTGCGCTCTTGTGAAGGCTTGTCCTTCGGGTCGAGCGCGAAGTGGTAGTAGGGAATCTTGTGCCAGTGTGCCAACGGCTCGAGGTCGGGGTGGTTGGAAACCACCGCCACCACGTCCATGCCCAGTTGACCGATACGCTGGCGATACAGCAGGTCGTTCAGGCAATGGTCGGCCTTGGACACCATGATCACCACCTTGGGGCGATGGTTGGGAGCCGTCAGCTCGAACGCCATGCCAAACGCCTCGCTGCGCTCGGCAAGGCCTGCACGCAACCCGTCTTCGTCGAAGCCGTCAGGCACGCGAAACTCCACGCGAATGAAGAAGCGCCCGGACAGCCGATCATCGAAGGAATGGTGCTCCGTCACGTAGCAGCGTTGCTCGAAGAGGTAACGCGTCACCACGTCGACGGTACCGAGCATGCTCGGGCAGTCGGCGGTGAGAATCCAGGTATCCGGTGCCCGACTCATGGCAGTTCTCCTTAAGCTTCGATGGCCAGCCCGTACTCGGCCGATGCGTCCTGCAGCCACATCCACCAGTAATCGGAGAAGCTGCGGCGGATGACCAGCTCCCAGGTGTCTTCGGCAGTACGCCGAATCACCAGCTGCGACTTGGCGAACACCGTGCCGACAGCCTTGCCGACCGGGAAGTTGTTCGGATGCACGTCGTAGCTGGTGGACTTCATCAGCACGTCGCGCACGTTCGGGCCGCGCAGCTCCAGCAGGCTCTGCCCACCGCTGACATTGACCACCTGGATGTGTTGCCCTTCAAGGGCAGCACGCAGCTTTTGTTCAATCGCCACTTCCTGCCCACCCGGGACGATCAGCAGCCACTCATCAGGACCGACCCATTGCAGCGACAGATCGCCGTTGGCCACGACGGTCAATGCCACCGGCAACTCCAGGCCCAGGGCCTGGTGTACGCCACCGGCAAAGGCTGGATCATGACCGTTGCCACGCAGGGTCAGGTGGCCGAGGAACTTGCGCTCGCGCAGGGTCACGCCAGCGTTGTTGCGGCCCTTGCCCACCAGGCTTGCCAGGTCGGCGTGGTGCAATGGCGACTCGGCCTTGGCCGAGGCGCCGGGGTTTTGCTCGAAGACGTTGATAGCGCTCATTTCATACCTGCCTTGAATTCTTGTTCGTCGATGGGATGCAGACACCCGGTCCAGCAAACTCTGCCAGCCTCATCGCCGGCGAGCCGGCGCTTACTGAGCGTGCATGAACCTCGGTGTCTGCACCGCGCCTGTGGGAGCCGACCGGCCTGCGACCCGGCCTGGCCTGCTCCCCAGGGGCCCGGAGTCAAACGTTCTGCCGCTCACCCTTCGGATCGAAGAACACCGAAGACACGATTTCCGCCTCGATCACGCTGCCATCGGCCTGAGGCGAGTAGACACGCTCGCCCATGCGCTTGAGGCCGCCCTTGACCACACCCATGGCGAACGAATAGCCCAGGGAGTTAGCGGCGTAGCTGGAGGTGACGTGGCCAACCATGTCCATCGGGATGGGCTGCTTCGGATCGAACACCAGCTGAGCGCCTTCGGGCAGCCACTGGTTCGGGTCGATCGGTTTCAGGCCAACCAGCTGCTTGCGGTTTTCACGCACGCAGTCTTCACGGTTCATGCCGCGCAGGCCAATCCACGAATACGGCTTGTTGCGCCCCACGCACCAGCTCATGTTCAGGTCGTCCGGCGTCATCGAGCCGTCCGTGTCCTGGCCGACGATGATGAAGCCCTTCTCGGCACGCAGCACGTGCATGGTCTCGGTGCCGTACGGGGTCAGGTTGTACTTCTTGCCTGCCTCGACGATCTGCTCCAGCACGCCCATGGCGTAGTTGGCTTGCACGTTGATTTCATACGACAGCTCACCGGTGAACGAGATACGGAACACACGGGCTGGCACACCACCGACGTTGCCTTCCTTCCAGGTCATGAACGGGAAGGCTTCCTTGTCCATGTCGATGTCGGTCAGCTCGCTGAGCAGCTTGCGGCTGTTCGGCCCGGACAAGGTCATGGTCGCCCAGTGGTCGGTCACCGAGGTGAAATACACCTTCAGGTCTGGCCACTCGGTCTGGTGGTACAGCTCCAGCCACTGCAACACGCGCGCCGCGCCGCCAGTGGTGGTGGTCATGATGAAGTGGTTGTCGCCGACGCAGGCGGTTACGCCGTCGTCGAACACCATGCCGTCTTCCTTGCACATCAGACCATAGCGCGCCTTGCCCACATCGAGCTTGGTCCAGGCGTTGGTGTACACGCGGTTGAGGAACTCACGCGAATCCGGGCCCTGGATATCGATCTTGCCCAGGGTGGAGGCGTCCAGGAAGCCGACGCTGTCACGCACCGCCTTGCATTCGCGGGCAACGGCGGCGTGGATGTCTTCACCGGCTTTGGGGAAGTACCACGGGCGCTTCCACTGACCAACGTCTTCGAACTCGGCGCCATTCTTCACGTGCCAGGCATGCAGGGCCGTGAAGCGCACGGGCTCGAACAGGTGCCCACAGTGACGACCCGCCACCGCGCCGAATGTCACCGGCGTGTAGTTGGGGCGGAACATGGTGGTGCCCATTTCCGGAATGGTGATGCCCATCGAACGCGCCGCAATGGCCAGGCCGTTGATGTTGCCCAGTTTGCCCTGGTCGGTACCGAAGCCCAACGCGGTGTAGCGTTTGACGTGCTCGACCGACTCGAAGCCTTCACGGGTAGCCAGCTCGATGGCAGCGGCCGTCACGTCGTTCTGCTGATCGACGAACTGTTTAGGCGCACGTGCGGTGCCCTTGTCGTGTGGCACCTGGAACAGCGCCAGGGTGGCGTCTTCCTTGCGCGAGACGGTTTTCGGCAAGGTGCCTACGGTCGCCTTGAAGCCTGCTTCGGTGGCTGCACGCACGCCGCCTTCGAAGCCGTCGGCAATGGCATCGCCCAACGGATAGACACCGTTGATGCCGCCAACACACTCACGCTTTTGCGGGGCATTGCCCGGCACGAAGCCCAGAATGTCTTCACGCCATACCGGACGGCCGCCCAGGTGCGAAGCCAGGTGAACCACAGGGCTATAGCCCCCGGAGGTGGCGATCAGGTCGCACTCGAGGGTTTCGCCAGGGCTGGTGACCTTGTGGGCCTGCACATCGATGGCGGCCACCCGAGCACCCGTGACGTGCTTGCTGCCCTTGGCTTCGATGACAGCACTGGAGGTGAGGATACGAATACCCTTGGCACGCGCTTCTTCGACCAGCGAGCCCCGTGGGTTGTGGCGGGCATCGGCGATGGCCACCACCTGCAAACCTGCATCGTGCCAATCCAGCGCGGTACGGTAGGCATGGTCGTTGTTGGTCGACAGCACCAGCTTGCGGCCAGGCGCTACGCCGTAGCGGCGAACATAGGTCGAAACGGCGCCGGCCAGCATGTTGCCTGGCACGTCGTTGTTGCCGTACACCAGCGGGCGCTCGTGGGCGCCGGTGGCCAGCACCACACGCTTGGCCCGTACACGGTGCACGCGGTGGCGCACCTGGCCGAGCGGAGCACGGTCGCCCAGGTGGTCGGTGAGGCGCTCATGGATGGTCAGGAAGTTATGGTCGTGGTAGCCGTTGACCGTGGCGCGTGGCAGCAAGGTCACTTCCGGCAGGCCTTCGAGCTCCTTGATGACGCCACTGACCCATTCAACGGCCGGCTTGCCGTCGAGGGTTTCACGGGTGTCCAGCAGGCTGCCACCGAATTCTTCCTGCTCGTCGGCCAGGATCACGCGAGCACCGCTGCGCGCAGCCGCGAGGGCTGCCGCCAGGCCAGCAGGCCCTGCACCGACGATCAGCACGTCGCAGTGCTGGTTCATGTAGTCGTAGCTGTCCGGATCATTCTGCAGCGGCGCGCGGCCAAGGCCGGCTGCCTTGCGGATGTACTTCTCGTACGTCATCCAGAACGACTTGGGGTACATGAAGGTTTTGTAGTAGAAGCCCGGCGGCATCATGCTGCCGCCTACCTTGCCCAGGATACCCATGACGTCATTGTTGACGTTCGGCCAGCCATTGGTGCTGGTGGCGACCAGGCCCGAATACAGGGCTTGCTGGGTAGCGCGCACGTTGGGGATCTGGGTGGCTTCGCTGGAGCCGATCTGCAAGATGGCGTTCGGCTCCTCGGTGCCTGCGGCGATGATGCCGCGCGGACGCGAGTACTTGAAGCTGCGGCCGACGATGTCGACGCCGTTGGCCAGCAAAGCCGCCGCCAGGCTGTCGCCGGCATAGCCCTGGTAAGTCTTGCCGTTGAAGGTGAAGTTCAACACCTTGCTGCGGTCGATACGGCCGCCGCTGGCGAGGCGATAGGTCTGGCTCATACGTTGACTCCCCGTTCGTTTACAGCAGCCGAGCGCGCCGGTGTGTGTTCACGGGCGCTGACTTGCGGCTTCTCGCCAATCTTGTAGGTTTCCAGGATCTCGTAGGTTTCGGTGTTACGGGTGACGTTGAAATACTGACGGCAGCCGGCAACGTGGTCCCACAGTTCGTGGTGAATACCGCGCGGGTTGTCACGGTAGAACATGTACGTGCCCCACTCCTGGTCGGAGCAGGCGTTGGGGTCCAGCGGGCGGGCGATGTGCGCCTGGCCAGCGGCGTGGAACTCTTCTTCGGAGCGCAGCTCGCCGCAGTGGGGACAGAAAATATGCAACATGACGGTGTCTCCGGTTAGTGGGCGACGGCGGCAGCGCCGTGTTCGTCGATCAGGGCGCCGTTGTAGAAGCGGTCCATGGAGAACGGCGCGGCCAGGGGGTGCATCTCGCCCTTGGCCAGGCTTGCGGCGAAGACGTTGCCCGAACCTGGGGTCGCCTTGAAACCGCCAGTACCCCAACCGCAGTTGAAGAACATGTTCTTGACCGGGGTCTTGGTGATGATCGGGCAGGCGTCCGGCGAGGTGTCGACGATGCCGCCCCATTGGCGGTTCATGCGCACACGCGAAAGGTTGGGGAACATCTCGACGATGGCCTGCAAGGTGTGCTCGATCACCGGGTACGAACCACGCTGGCCGTAGCCGACCCAGCTGTCGATACCCGCACCGATCACCAGGTCGCCCTTGTCCGACTGGCTGATGTAGCCGTGCACGGCGTTGGACATGATGACGCTGTCGATGATGGGCTTGATCGGTTCGGAAACCAGTGCCTGCAATGGGTGCGATTCGAGCGGCAGGCGGAAGCCGGCCAGCTTGGCCATATGACCGGAGTTACCTGCCGTGACCACGCCCACGCGCTTGGCGCCGATGAAGCCCTTGTTGGTTTCCACGCCGATGACCGCGCCGTTTTCCTTGCGGAAACCCGTCACTTCGGTCTGCTGGATCAAGTCCACGCCCAGGGCGTCGGCGGCACGGGCGTAGCCCCAGGCCACGGCGTCGTGGCGGGCGACGCCGCCACGGCGCTGCACGGTGGCACCCAGGATCGGGTAACGGGTGTTCTTGGAGCAGTCCAGGTACGGAATCTCGGCCGCTACCTGGGCGGTATTGAGCAGTTCGCCATCGACCCCATTGAGGCGGTTGGCGCTGACCCGGCGTTCGGAGTCACGCATGTCCTGCAGGGTGTGGCACAGGTTGTACACGCCGCGCTGGGAGAACATGACGTTGTAGTTGAGGTCCTGGGACAGGCCCTCCCACAGCTTCATGGCGTGCTCATACAGGTGGGCCGACTCGTCCCACAGGTAGTTGGAGCGCACGATGGTGGTGTTACGGGCGGTGTTGCCGCCGCCCAGGTAACCTTTTTCGATCACCGCGACATTGGTGATGCCGTGTTCCTTGGCCAGGTAGTAGGCCGTGGCCAGGCCGTGGCCACCACCGCCGACGATGACCACGTCGTACACCTTCTTCGGTGTCGGCGTACGCCACATGCGCTGCCAGTTCTCGTGGTGGCTGAGGGAGTGCTTGAGAAGGCCGAAGCCCGAGTAACGTTGCATGGTGTGGGACTCCACTCAGCGGTAAACAGGGAAATCTGCGCACAGCGCCGCGACATTGCTGGCCACATCGGCTTCGACGTCAGCGTCACCGAGGTTGTCGAGCACGTCACAGATCCAGCCGGCCAGGGCCACGCATTGGGCGACCTTGAAGCCGCGGGTGGTCACCGCCGGGGTGCCGATGCGCAGGCCCGAGGTCACGAAGGGCGATTGCGGGTCGTTGGGGACGGCGTTCTTGTTGACGGTGATGTGCGCGCGGCCCAGGGCAGCGTCGGCATCTTTGCCCGTCAGGCCCTGGCGAATCAGGCTGACCAGGAACAAGTGGTTGTCGGTGCCACCGGAGACCACGTCATAACCGCGATCGATGAACACCTGGGCCATGGCCTGGGCGTTTTCGATGACCTGCTTCTGGTAGCTCTTGAACTCAGGCTCAAGCGCTTCCTTGAAGCACACCGCCTTGCCGGCGATCACGTGCATCAGCGGGCCGCCTTGGGCGCCCGGGAAGACGGCAGCGTTGAGTTTCTTCTCGATCTCTTCGTTCGACTTGGCCAGGATCAGGCCGCCACGCGGGCCGCGCAGGGTCTTGTGGGTGGTGGTGGTCACCACATCCGCGAACGGGATCGGATTCGGGTAAAGGCCCGCAGCGACCAAGCCGGCCACGTGGGCCATGTCCACGAACAACAGCGCCCCGACCTTGTCGGCGATGGCGCGGAAACGCGGGAAGTCCAGGGTCTTGGAGTAGGCCGAGAAGCCCGCGACGATCATTCTAGGCTTGTGCTCGACCGCCAGTCGCTCGACTTCGTCGTAATCGATCAGGCCGGTATCGGTGTCGATGCCGTACTGCACGGCGTTGTACAGCTTGCCCGAGGACGACACCTTGGCGCCGTGGGTCAGGTGGCCGCCATGGGCCAGGCTCATGCCCAGGATGGTGTCGCCAGGCTGCAGCAGCGCCAGGTACACCGCGCTGTTGGCCGAGGAGCCGGAGTGCGGCTGAACGTTGGCATAGTCGGCACCGAACAGCTGCTTGGCGCGCTCGATGGCCAGCGCTTCGACCTTGTCGACGTGCTCGCAGCCACCGTAGTAGCGCTTGCCTGGGTAGCCTTCGGCGTATTTGTTGGTCAGGCCGCTGCCTTGGGCCTGCATCACGCGCTTGGACGTATAGTTCTCCGAGGCGATCAGCTCGATGTGGTCTTCCTGACGCTGCTCTTCGGCACTCATCGCCGCCAGCAGTGCATCGTCATAACCCTGGATCTGGTCTTGCTTGCTGAACATCTTGTATCTCCCGGCAGCGATCGTTTTTTGTTCGGAGGGTTCACTCTGACCCTTTGTGGCGATGGTAGGGCTGGCCGGGGTGTGCCAGATGCCTGCGCACGCCTTGCAATGGCGCGTTTACGACATTGGTCAGCGTCCGGATCACACTGGCCACACGTACGGCGCCCGGTGGGAGGCACAGGCCTGAAAACCAGCCGAGCCAAGCCCCCGTCTGCTCAAAGGGCAACGCTCACCCGTGTGGCGCTTCGGCGAGGTTGGCCACATTCGAATGTCGAGGATTCCTTGAACACACGACCTGAAAACGCACGGGTATCCGGGTTGTATAGTCAACCGCTGAATCGATGGTTTAGAGTGCTGTTCTGCGTCGTTCACAGGACAGTGTCATGACAGATAAGAGCCAACAATTCGCCAGCGACAACTATTCCGGCATCTGCCCGGAGGCCTGGTCTGCGATGGAAAAAGCCAACCACGGCCACGACCGCGCCTACGGCGACGATCAATGGACTTCGCGCGCCTCGGAATACTTTCGGGCCTTGTTCGAAACCGACTGCGAAGTGTTCTTCGCCTTTAACGGCACCGCCGCCAACTCCCTGGCCCTGGCCTCGCTGTGCCAGAGTTACCACAGCGTGATCTGCTCCGAGACCGCGCATGTCGAAACCGACGAGTGCGGCGCGCCGGAGTTCTTTTCCAACGGGTCCAAGCTGCTGACGGCACGCAGCGTCGGCGGCAAGCTCACGCCCGACAGCATCCGTGAAGTGGCGCTCAAGCGGCTGGACATCCACTACCCGAAACCGCGGGTGGTCACGCTCACGCAGGCCACTGAAGTCGGCACTGTTTACCGTCCCGACGAACTCAAGGCGATCAGCGAGACCTGCCGGGAGCTGAACCTGCACCTGCACATGGATGGCGCACGCTTTTCCAATGCCTGTGCCTTCCTGGGCTGCTCGCCTGCCGAGCTGACCTGGAAAGCGGGAGTGGATGTGCTGTGTTTTGGCGGCACCAAGAACGGCATGGCCGTGGGCGAGGCGATTCTGTTCTTCAACCGCGAGCTGGCCGAAGACTTCGATTACCGCTGCAAGCAGGCTGGGCAATTGGCTTCGAAGATGCGCTTCCTGTCGGCACCTTGGGTCGGTTTGCTGGAAGACGGCGCGTGGTTGCGGCATGCGCAGCACGCCAACCATTGTGCGCAGCTGCTGGCCTCGCTGGTGCAGGATCTGCCTGGCGTCGAGGCGATGTTCCCAGTAGAGGCCAATGGCGTGTTTCTGCAACTTCCCGAGCCTGCACTGACTGCGTTGAGGGATGAAGGATGGCGCTTCTACACGTTCATCGGCAATGGCGGCGCTCGCTTCATGTGCTCCTGGGATACCGAAACGGCACGGGTCGAGGCCCTGGCATCGGCCATACGCCGAATCGTGGCAGCCTAAGATCGACTGCGACTAGCAGATTTGCCAGTTGGGCGTGGTGCACCGCCTGAGTACCTTGGGCCCTCTAGTCCTAAGAGTATCCGCCATGAAATCTCTGAACGCACCTGATCGCCCATACAGCTCTGTACCAGTGGATCCGGAAAAACTGTTGCAAGCTAGCTTCGGCAGCATTTTTCCGGAACCTGCCTTGAATCACCGCGTCTGGGTACGCTACATCGAGTTGGATGAAGCATCGGACACTGCGGTTCTTAGTGTGCAAGCGCAAAACGTCGACGATGGCTCGACCCAGTTCTATACCGCGCAAGTTACCCGCCAGCAAGCCATAGACTGGAGCGGCCCACTCGATATAGTCATTGTCGATGGTAGTTACCACCATATCGAGCAAAAGCTCGTAACCAACAACCCTAAAGCCACTGCTCTTAAAACGTTGCCATGCCCCACGGATGCTCTCGTGCTCGGCGAGAAACACCAGGCGGCCCTGTATGCACCCAAAGGTACGGTGATCATGCTGCCAAGCACGTGGGAGACGGTTCATCACAGGACGCTGTATCACCTGGCAGACGGCACGCGTAAGTTCATCGTGAACCTTGGCGGTGACCGGCACCTGGAATACCCAGTCGATACCAGTGCTGGCCCGCTCGGTGTACCCGGCGATTTCATGGCGTTTGAGGGCAGTGGTTACGTGAGCCTGATCGTTGGTCGCTTATCGGAGAGGGAACTCATTAGAGACGACTCGAAACCGTTGATGCTCCTGGGCCTGGGCAAAGGGCAGTGGTTACGTGAGCCTGATCGTTGGTCGCTTATCGGAGGGGGAACTCATTAGAGACGACTCGAAACCGTTGATGCTCCTGGGCCCGGGCAAAGTGCAGGGCGTTGTAAACCCCGATTGAGCACGCGGCGCTAGGTGACTGCTGCACCAGCGGCCGTGGGCCGCTGGTGAAGTGAACGCGTCATCCGGCAAAGCCTGGCGCTTCTACACCTTCATCGGCAGCGGCGATGCGCGGCTCATGTGTTCCTGGGACACCGAGCAAGAACGTGTGCGTGAGCTGGCGGCAGACATCCAGGCCATCGCTGGCACCTGATACTTCTGCCAGTTTCTCTCTGCCGGACAGGACGATAGGCTGCTTACACCTGGCCGGGTAACCACTCTTGTGACATGGAGAAACGCGATGAACGAAAAAAATCAGGCAGTGCTCAGCGAAGCTGATGTTGCCAAGTGCATCAAGGTTGGCGACCGGATCAATGGCCAGGTCGTCACGGAGAAGGTGTGGACCCGCGACACCCCGGGGAACCTTACCGTTCACGTCATCTATAACAGTGACATCGCAGAGCGGGTGGAAGTACTCGATCCCGATATACTTTTCACCGTGCGTGAAGGCCTGGTGAGTTCAGGCGAGGTGTACGAAAAAAAACGTGTGGAAACACAGTACACCAAGTCTGATTCGGGTTGGACTGTCCAGGAAGTTCATTACGACCTGTTCGACGTGCTGAGTCTTAAGACTTGATAATCCAGATGCCGCCTCCTGCTCCGGACTGAGCGAAAGCAGGGCGCTTGGTGTGGTTGCCAGTGAAGCCATTGCTTTGCAAGCAGGACCACCTACACCTTCAGTCATTCAATGACTGGAGAAAACGTGAAGCGTGGGGGCGGGATTAGCCGCTCCCACGTAGCTTGGCCAACGGCCTGTCACTGCTCGGCGATGGTCCGAACGATCGCATCCACCGTGGCGTCGATCTGTGCCTGGGTCCGGGCAAGGGTCCGCTGATGTTCCTTCTGCAGTTCGACCTGCTTTGAGCACAGGTTCAAGGCTGCCAGTACCAGCAGCTTGTCGCCGATCAGGGTCGGATACGATCGCTTGGTCTCGGCCAGGGCAGTGTTCAACATACGCACCGCGTGGGCCAAGGTCTCTTCCTGGCCTTCGGGCGCCTTGATCGAATAGTCGTTGCCCAGGATCGACACGACATTGACCGGCTGCGCTTGCAGGCTCATGCGTTGACGACACCCGCGCTGGCACGGTCGACCAACGCCTGGATACGGGCGGCGGTGGCGCCGTTCTTTTCTTCCTGCTCCATCAACGACAGCTGCAGGGTTTCGTTCTCTTCGTTTGCCTGGGCCAGTTGCTGGCCGAGGACGTTGTTTTGCTCGGTGAGTTGAGCGTTCTTTTGCATCAGGTCGCTGACCAGTTGCTCGAGTTGATTCAGGGAAGCTTCAAGCATGGGTCTATCTCAGGTTGTTGCGAGGGGCGCACACGATAAAGAAAACCGTTGCCCATCGCCATTAAATATCGGATTCACAAGGGTTGTGCCCCGCACATTGACAGGGTAACCCCCCTCTTGTTCCGACCTGAGTCAACCATCGGTCAGTCAAAGACGTGGGGCTGCACCGCAGCCCCCGACAGATCCAAGCTGTGCCCTGGATTCAATAATCGATGCGCACATCCCCTTTCGGTACGCTGCAACATGACAGGATGTAGCCTTCGGCCTCGTCTTCCTCGGTGATGCCGCCGTTGTGTTCCATCTCCACTTCGCCGCCCAGCTTCAACACCTTGCAGGTACCGCAGATCCCCATGCCGCAGGCTTTAGGGATCATCAGCCCGACTTTCGCCGCCGCTGCGTGCACGGTTTCGCCCGGCGCGATGCGAATGCTTTTGTCACTGCCGATGAACTCGACCAGGTTGAGGTCGGCTGCGTCCACTTCCGGCGCATCGGCGGCCGCTTCGGCATGTTCCACTGCATCGGCCTTGGCTTCGGCTGGCGTCGCCCCGAACGACTCCTCGTGGTAATTGCTCATGTCGAAGCCGACCGCTTCGAGCATGCGCTTGACCGCCGTCATATAGGGGGTCGGGCCGCAGCAGAACACCACGCGTTCCATGTAGTCCGGCGCAATCAGCTCCATCAGCCGCTGGTTCAGGTAGCCACGGTAGCCCGCCCAGGGTTCGCCCAGGCCATGCTTCTCGCAGATGATGTGCAGGCCGAAATTGGGCACGCGGGACGCCATCTGCTCCAGTTCGCGATGGTAGATGATGTCCTTGGGTGAACGGGCGCTGTGTACGAACACCATGTCGACATTGGCGTTGGTGTCATAGAACCAGCGGGCCATCGACATGACCGGTGTGATGCCCACGCCGCCAGACAGGTACAGCACCTTGGCGCCGGGGAAGTCGATGGCGTTGAACAGCCCCACAGGTCCGTGCACCGGCAGCTCGGCACCTTCGTGCATGGTGTCATGCAGGAAGTTGGACACCAGCCCGCCGGGTACGCGCTTGACTGTGATGGAGAAGCTGTAGGGCACCGAAGGCGAGCTGGATATGGTGTAGGAACGCATGACCGGCTTGCCTTCGATTTCCAGCTCCAGGGTCACGAATTGCCCAGGCTTGAAGAAGAACATGATCGGCTGGTCTGCCATGAAGCAGAAGGTGCGCACGTCCCAGGTCTCCTGGATGACCTTGACGCAGCGCACGATGTGGCGGCCGTTGGCCCAGGTCTGGGTAGTGACCGGATTGAGGAAGGTTTCGGACATGTTCATCTCCAGCAGCCGACAGTTGGCCTTTTTATGGCTCGGATGATGCTCAAGCTTGCGACCTTGAACATTCCTGCCAGCGACATCGGCGTACTTATCGCGACCAGCCCCGCACGACAAGGGTTGCGGCGTCGTAATTCAAATCGGCCATGTCGCCCATGGATACGGTTCACGCCGCCTTCGCACGCACACTCCACCGCAAAACAACACGCTGTTCATGGTTAACAGCCTTGCGGCACCACAACAACGATTAGCCACCTTTTGCCGGCCGCGCACGGCCCCGAGGAATACACGATGGACGTCACCGCAACCCTGAGCCTGGGCGATCCACTGGAACCTGCACGCAAGGCGACCGCCGAGATGCTGCAAAACCGCGAGCGCACCTACTCGCTGCCCCAGCCTTTCTACACCGACGAGCGTCTGTTCCAGATCGACATGCAGGAGATTTTCCACAAGGAGTGGCTGATCGCTGGCATGACCTGCGAGATCCCGGCGAAAGGCAATTACCTCACGCTGCAGATCGGCAAGAACCCGATCATTGTCGTGCGCGGCACCGAGGGCAAGGTGCATGCGTTTCACAACGTCTGCCGTCACCGCGGCTCGCGCCTGTGCGTCAGCGAAAAAGGCAAGGTGGCCAAGCTGGTGTGCCCTTACCACCAGTGGACCTACGAGCTGGACGGCCGCCTGCTGTTCGCCGGCACCGAGATGGGCGCTGACTTCGACATGAACCAGTACGGCCTGAAGCCTGTGAACGTGAAGGTCGCTGGCGGTTACATCTTCATCAGCCTGGCGGAAAACCCGCCAGCCATCGACGAGTTCCTGGCCACCCTGGACCACTACATGGAACCGTACGACATGGAAAACGCCAAGGTGGCGGTGCAGACCACCTTGATGGAAAAGGCCAACTGGAAGCTGGTGCTGGAGAACAACCGCGAGTGCTACCACTGCAATGGCTCGCACCCGGAACTGTTGCAGACCCTGCTGGAGTGGGACGACACCAACGACCCGCGCGCCAGCCAGGAATTCAAGGACCACGTGGCCGCCTCTGCTGCCGCCTGGGAGGCCGAGAAGATCCCGTACCTGCACAAGAGCCATGGCCTGCGTAACCGTATCGTACGCATGCCGCTGCTCAAGGGCACGGTTTCGATGACCATGGATGGCAAGCAGGCCTGCAAGAAGTTGATGGGCCGCATCAAGAACCCGGACCTGGGGTCGATGCGCATCCTGCACCTGCCGCACTCCTGGAACCACTGCATGGGCGATCACATGATCGTGTTCACCGTATGGCCGATCAGTGCCCAGGAAACCATGGTCACCACCAAGTGGCTGGTGCACAAGGATGCCGTCGAAGGCGTTGACTACAACCCAGAAAACATGCGCAAGGTATGGGACGCCACCAACGACCAGGACCGCCGCCTGGCCGAAGAGAACCAACGTGGCATCAACTCCACGGCGTACCAGCCTGGTCCTTACTCCAAGACGTATGAGTTTGGGGTGGTGAACTTCATCGACTGGTACAGCGGGCGCTTGCTGAACAACCTGGGGGCGGAGCCTGCGCCGTATCTGAAGGAAGTGCAGGCACAGTAACTGGCTAGAAGCCGGGATAGCGGCAACTGTCGCTATCCTTTCTTCAAGCCGGCATTAAGTAGATCTTATAGTTGCAGTCTGAGTCCGCATCCTTTCCGAGGAGCCAGGGTCTGCAGAGTGCCTGCGTCTCCCTGAAGCCCTGTCAGGGGCACTCACCGATCGCTCGACCAACGGCAGGTTAACGAGTTCGGGCACGTTTAGTCGCCACGGTTTCGCTTGAGCCAGCTTCCATGCTTCATAGGTAGAGGTGCCCAGCGACACTATCGTCAGCGCTGCAAGCGCCCAGGTTTGCCATTTGCTGTCCGGGTCGACCGCTCTGGTCACCCCAATGGTCAACCCCGCCGTACCCGATAGGGCACTGATACTCGATAACACCCACTCAGCCCGCTTTGGCTTGGGTATCAGCGGTTGAAGAGCTTCCACGGCAGTTTGGGAAGCCGAATTGATCCGTTTATGGAAAGACCTGAAACGTAGGCCGCTGATAAAGACGCCCATGAGGTTGGTGAAGATGCTCAGGACTGGCAGCACATATTCCTCTGGCTTTTGCCCAGTAGGGTCGCTGTGGTTGACTGGATCACCCACGCAGTAGGCATAGGCATTCAAGCCGCCGTTACCGAATGGGCTCAATATGTCGGGTGAATGGAAGCGCATGAGCGATGGCTTGTAGTGCCGGTGTCCATTCCCCAGCGGGTAGCTGAACGTCAGCGGATCGCGCAACTCTCCACAAAAGGCAAGGCTTGGCTCCGAGAGCTCGTTCCCAGTGCCATAGGGCGAATAAGCCCGACGACCTTGGCGCCCGGTGTCTGATACGGGATGTCGTCGGTTGGCGCTGTAGAGAAAGGTCGGCATGATTCCCCGAACTCGCGTGGCATGCGTGCAGGATAGACGGGCATGCAGCGCTGGGGTACTGGCAAAAATGACAGGTCTTGCACGGCGCGCGTCACCCGCTGTGCTCGCCGGTGGAAGCGGGCTTGCCCGCGATCACCGGCACAGCCGATGCCAGCCGCTGCGCGGGATGCCTGGCGGGTTCAGTCGCCAGGCATGCCCATCAGCGCAGTACGCCTTCCTCGACCAATAGTTTCACAATGGCCTCGGCACCTTCCTGTGGCGTGACGTCCTTCAACACTTTGCCCCCGCCCCCGCTGGCCTTGGCCGTGGCGGCCTTCATGCGGTCGGCGCCGCTTTTGGCCTTGATAACCTTCAGCCGTTTGGGCCGTGGGCGGGCCGGTTGCAGGGCCTCTTCGCCCAGCAGTTCATCGTCCACCACCTGTACGTCCTGCGCCGCCAGCACACCACGGCGCGCTGGTCCGAAGGCACTTTGACGCGGCTTGGGCGCGGCGTTATCCACCGTCGCCACCATGGGCAGGCGTACCTTCAAACGCCGGCGCTGACCGCGCGGTAACGCCTGCAACACCTGGGCAGTACCGTTCTCGATGGATTCCACCTCTGCCAGCCCCACCACCAGCGGCCAGCCCAGTTTTTCAGCGAGCAGGAACGGCAGCATGCCCGACCCCTCCCCCGTCTCGGCCTGGCTGCCGGTAAGCACCAGTTGCGCACCGGCACCGCGCAGGTAATCGCCCAGCACCCCCAGCACATCGGCGCCGGCGGGTTGCTCGAGCACATCAAGGTGTTCCAGGCCCATGCCCAGGTAACCGCGCAAAGCCTCCTCACGGGGATCCCCTGCATGCACGACTTGCAGGTCCTCGCCGGCCAGTTGCAGACCCAACTCGACCGCCCGTGAGTCCTGCTCGGCGCGCCGCGCGCGACCGGAGCTTGGGTGCGCACCGATCGAAACCAGGCTGATGACTTTCGTACTCATGCTCGTGCCCTTATGCCGCGTCACGCTGGGCGCCGTTGCGGAACTGCTCCACAGCGTCGATCAGTGCCTGAAGAATCGCCGCGCTGTCGCCAATCACCGACAGGTCGGCGCGTTTGATCATGTCGCAACCGGGGTCCATGTTGATCGCCACCACCTTGTCGCAGGCACCGATGCCCTGCAGGTGCTGGATAGCGCCAGAGATACCCACCGCCATGTATACACGAGCCGTTACCCACGTCCCCGTAGCGCCGACTTGACGATCACGCGGCATGTGGCCATCGTCCACCGCCACCCGCGATGCACCTTGGGTCGCGCCCAATGCGGTGGTCGCCTTGTGAAACAGGGCCCAGTCCTTGACACCGTTGCCACCGGATACAATGAACTCGGCTTCGGCCATGGCGATCTTGGCCGGGTCGACGGCCACCGAGCCCAGGTCCTCGATGCGCGAGATACTGCGCGCCACACTGCCGGACAGCTCGACCGGCAAGGCCTCGTGACGGGTTTCGCTCACAGGCTCTGCACATTCGGCCGCAGCCAGGATCAGGCGTGGCAGCACGCGTTGCATGTCTTGCTGCCCCGCACCGGCGCGGCCGATGCACTGGCCGTCCTTGACCTGCCAGACACGCGTTGCCGGTCGCTCGCCCAGCGCAGCACCGAGGCGTCGGCCGAGCTCGCCACCGCCGGAACGGCTGTCTGGCAGCAGCCAGTGACGCGGGGTGAACTGGTTATCGACAGCGCGCAGGCCCTGCACCAACTGCTCCGGTGCATACCCTTGGTACGCCTCGCCTTCGATGACCAGCAAGCGGTCCACGCCTGCGGCGGCAAAGTTGGTTTCCTTGTGCTCGCCGAACACGATGGCCAGTACCGCGCCGTCGCTGCCCGCCAACCCATGGGCCAGGCCCAGCAGGTCGCGGTCGTGGCTACCCAGGCGCCCGCCGATCATGTCCGGTACCACGGCAATGTAGAACGCAGGCTCTGCCACCTGGTGCAGCGGCAACTGCACTTCGGCCGCAGCGCTACGCCGTGCGCCACCGCTGGTGCCCTGCTGGCCCCCCGAGCGGTCGATACGCTTGAGGCCGTTGGGGCCGATGAAGCCAGCCGCACTGGCATGGGGGTTCTTGCGCATGAGGCCGTTGGGCCCCATCCAGCTGGTTTGTTGCGTCTGCATGGCCGCATGCAGCGGATGCAGACGGTTACGGGCGATCCACTCGGCGCGAGGGTCGCGGCGGATGATGTCGCTCATCAATGCACCTCCGCAGGTTCACGTTTGGATTTCGCAGGTTTGGCAGCCGCTGGCTGGGCCTCTTCCTCGATCAGCACATCGGCCACCAGTTCGGCCAAATCCTTGATCAGCGGCCGTGGCTCTACCACCCCTTCGAGCATGGCCGTGCACTGCGGGCAGCCCACGGCGACCACTTCGGCTTCGGTGGTGCGGATGTCGTCCATGCGCATGTCGGGAATACGCTGTTTGCCCGGGATGTCGGTGATCGGCGCACCGCCGCCACCGCCACAGCAGCGTGAGCGAAAGCCCGAGCGCTCCATTTCGCGAACTTCGATGCCCAGTGCGCGAAGCACCTCGCGAGGCGCCTCGTACTCGCCGTTGTAGCGGCCCAGGTAGCACGGGTCGTGGTAGGTGACGCTGCCGCCCTTGTGCTGCCCCAGGTTGAGCTTGTTGGCACCGATCAGCTCGGCAATGTAGGTGCTGTGGTGCTGCACCTGGTAGTTGCCACCCAGCGCACCGTATTCATTCTTGAGCACATGGAAGCTGTGCGGGTCGCAGGTAACGATGCGTTGGAACGTGTATTTGGCCAGGGTCTGAATGTTGCGCTTGGCCAATTGCTGGAACGTGGCTTCATCACCCAGACGGCGCGCCACGTCACCACTGTCGCGCTCCTCCAGGCCAAGCACGGCGAAATCGACGCCAGAGGCCTTGAGCACCTTGACGAACGCGCGCAGCGTGCGCTGGTTGCGCATGTCGAAGGCGCCATCACCCACCCAGAACAGCACGTCGGTACGTTTGACGTCCGCCAGCAGTTTGAGGTTGAGGTCAGCCGCCCAGTTCATGCGCCCGCCCGGGGCGAAACCGCCCGGGTTGTCGGTGGCGATCAGGTTGTCCAGCACCTCGGCGCCCTTGTTCGGGGTGGCGCCTTTTTCAAGCGTCAGGTGACGGCGCATGTCGACGATGGCATCGACATGCTCGATCATCATCGGGCACTCTTCCACACACGCGCGGCAGGTGGTGCAGGACCACAGTGTCTCGGCATCGACCAGCCCATTGACGATAGGCTGGTGGGGGTGGCCGCCGTGCTCACCCAACGGCTTGCCAGGATAGGGGCTGCCAGCGAACTTGGCATCGGTGCCGCCCGCCAGGCCGATGACCATGTCCTGAATGAGTTTTTTCGGGTTCAACGGCTGCCCGGCGGCAAAGGCCGGGCACATGGCCTCGCACTTGCCGCACTGCACGCAGGCGTCAAAGCCCAGCAGTTGGTTCCAGGTGAAGTCCACTGGCTTTTCAACGCCAAGCGGCGCACGGGGGTCTTCCAGGTCCAGCGGCTTGAGGCCAGTGGAGCGCCCGCCACCGAAACGCTCGGCGCGCCGGTGCCAGGCCAGGTGCAGGGCACCGGCGAAGGCGTGCTTCATGGGCCCGCCCCAGGTCATGCCGAAGAAAAGCTCCGACACGCCCCACAGCACGCCCAGGCCCAGAATCCCGACCATCACCCAGCCGCCCGTGTTGGCCGGCAGAATACCGGCCACGGGCAAGGTGGCGATGAAGAAGCTGGCAGCAAATACCAGCAGGCTCTTGGGCAGGCGCATCCAAGGGCCCTTGGACAGGCGCGAAGGCGGGTTCAGGCGGCGCTTGAAGACGAAGATGGCGCCGGTGAACATGATCACCGTGGCCAGCAGCAAGGCGTAGCCCAGGATCTTGCTCTGCAGGCCGAAACCATGCACCAGGATCGCCAGCAGCGCCGACAGCACGAAGCCGCCAGCGGTGGCCACGTGGGTATTGGACATGTACTTGTCGCGCTCGACCACGTGGTGCAGGTCCACCAGGTAGCGGCGCGGCATGGCCAGCAGACCGCCGATCAGGTCCACCTTGGAGGGTCGGCCTCGGCGCCACATGTTCACACGGCGCAGCGCACCGAGCACGGCAAGCCCGAGCGCGGCGAACAGCAGGATGGGTAGAAGGGTGTTCAACATGGGAAGCTCCCACAACAGCTAGATTCTTGCGCCACCCCGAAGGCCAGCGCGGGCCCCTGCGGGAGCGGCCTGGTGCTGCGAAAGGGCTATGAAGCGGCCCCAGCATCCGTGGTACTGATCAAATGCTGGGGCCGCTTCACGACCCTTTCGCGGCACAAGGCCGCTCCTACAGGGGGGCCAGTCCCGCTTTCAGAAAGGCGGTGCGATCAGAAGTCCTTGCACAGACGCAAGGCATCGTAGATCGCCGCATGCACGTTACGCTGGGCCACACAGTCGCCGATGCGGTACAGCAGGTAGCCTTCGCCTGGCTGGCTCAAGATCGGCTGTGGCTTGATGGCGAACAGCGCCTCCACGTCGATCTGGCCCTTGTTGCGCGAACCGTCCTTGAGGGCGTAGTACAGCTGCTCGTCCGGACGCACACCGTTCTCCACCACCACCTGATCGACCACCCGCTCTTCCTTGGCGCCGGTGTACTCGTTCTCCAACACAGCGACCAGCTTGTCGCCCTCGCGGTAGACTTTCTCCAGCATCATGTCCCCGGTCATGATCACTTCCTTGGGGTACATGCTGCGGTAGTAGGTCGGGAAGGTGGTGCCGCCCATGGCGACACCCGGCTTGATGTCGTCGGTGACGATCTCGACCTGGCTACCCTTGTCGGCAATGAAGTCGGCCACCGACATGCCGGTGAACTCGCAGATGGTGTCGTACACCAGCACGTTCTTGCCCGGCGCGACCTTGCCATCGAGCACGTCCCAGCTGCTGACCACCAGCCCTTCGGCCGCACCCCAGTGTTCGTTCTGCTCCAGGAACGAATGCCCGCCCACAGCCAGCACGATGATGTCCGGGCGCAGATCCTGAATGGTGTCTACATCGGCCGCGGTCCCCAGGCGCAGGTCCACCTTCAGGCGGGCCAACTCCAATTGGTACCAGCGGGTAATACCAGCAATCTGGTCACGTTGCGGCGCCTTGGCCGCGATGGTGATCTGACCGCCGATCTGGTCGCGTTTTTCGAACAGGGTCACATCGTGGCCACGCTCGGCGGCCACGCGCGCCGCCTCCATGCCTGCAGGGCCGGCACCGACGATGACGACCTTGCGCTTGGCGCCGGTGGTCTTCTCGATGATGTGCGGCACACCCATGTACTCACGCGAGGTCGCGGCGTTCTGGATGCACAGCACGTCCAGGCCTTGGTACTGGCGGTCGATGCAGTAGTTGGCGCCGACGCACTGCTTGATCTGGTCGATCTGGCCCATCTTGATCTTGGCGATCAGGTGGGGGTCGGCCATGTGTGCACGGGTCATGCCGACCATGTCCACATAACCACCTTCGAGAATCCGGGTGGCCTGGTTCGGGTCCTTGATGTTCTGCGCGTGCAGGACCGGGACCTTGACCACTTCCTTGATGCCCGCTGCCAGGTGCAGGAACGGCTCTGGCGGGTAGCTCATGTTCGGGATGACGTTGGCCAGGGTGTTGTGGGTATCGCAACCCGAGCCCACTACCCCGATGAAGTCGAGCATGCCGGTGCCATCGTAATAGGCAGCGATCTGCTTCATGTCTTCGTGGCTGAGGCCATCGGGGTGGAACTCGTCGCCGCAGATCCGCATGCCCACGCAGAAGTCGTCGCCCACTTCGGCACGCACGGCCTTGAGCACTTCCAGGCCGAACTTCATGCGGCCTTCGAAGCTGCCGCCCCACTCGTCGGTACGCTTGTTGACGCGCGGGCTCCAGAACTGGTCGATCATGTGCTGGTGCACCGCCGACAGCTCGACGCCATCGAGGCCACCTTCCTTGGCGCGGCGGGCTGCCTGCGCGTAGTTGCCGATCACACGCCAGATCTCTTCCACCTCGATGGTCTTGCAGGTGGCACGGTGCACCGGTTCGCGGATGCCCGAGGGCGACATCAGGGTCGGCCAGTTGAAACCATCCCAGCGCGAGCGACGCCCCATGTGGGTAATCTGAATCATGATCTTGGCGCCATGCTTGTGCATGGCGTCGGCCAGGTTCTGGAAGTGCGGAATGATACGGTCGGTGGACAGGTTGACCGACGACCACCATTCCTGCGGGCTGTCGATGGCCACCACGGACGAGCCGCCGCAGATGGCCAGGCCGATGCCGCCCTTGGCCTTTTCTTCGTAATACTTCACATAGCGGTCGGTCGTCATGCCGCCGTCAGTGGCGTAGACCTCGGCGTGCGCGGTGCTGAGCACGCGGTTGCGGACGGTCAGTTTGCCGATCTGGATCGGCTGGAACATTGCTTCGAATGCCATGACGCTATCTCCGGCTTACAACGGCTTCGTTACGAACAGGCCATCTTCGTGGCCTTCTTCCGACCCACCGTACACCTGCTCGGCAACGGTGCGGATCGAGCTGCCGCGGGCAGCGAGAATCTGGTCCATGGCACCGGCGAACCAGCCAGTGAACATGTAGTCGACCTTGCGGCCGCACTTGCCATAGACGTAGACGAAGGCCGAGTGCTTGAGCTTGACGCTGCACGTGCCCTTGTCCAGGTCGATGTCCTGGATCTCGAACAGCCCCCAGCCACGCTGGCTCAGGCGCTTCATGTAGTGCTCGAAGACCGCGACCCCTTCCAGGCCATGGCACTCGGCTTCTTTCTCGCACCAGTGCCACGCCGACTTGTAGCCCGCCTTGTAGAGAATGTCGGCGTACTTGTCGGCGCCCAGGACTTCTTCGATGCCCATGTGGTTGTTGACGAAGAAATGGCGTGGCACGTACAGCATCGGCAAGGCGTCGCTGGTCCAGACACCGGTCTCGCTGTCGACTTCGATTGGCAATTGCGGGGCGATCTTGGCCATGGAAACTCAACTCCAGAAAAAATTTTTATTGGGTAGCCCCGGCGTTGCTGGCAGGGGCTCGAAGCTTGAGAGCGGCTTATTCGCCCCAGACGTCTTTCAATACGTTGACCCAGTTCTCGCCCATGATCTTGCGAACCACGCGCTCGGAGTGGCCACGCTTGAGCAAGGTTTCGGTGAGGTTGGGGAACTCGCCCACGGTGCGAATGCCCAGCGGGTTGATGATCTTGCCGAAGTTGGTCAGGCGACGGGCGTAGCCCTTGTCGTGGGTGAGGTATTCGAAGAATTCCTTGCCGTGACCCTGGGTGAAGTCGGTGCCGATGCCGATGGCATCTTCACCTACGATGTTCATGGTGTACTCGATGGCCTCGGCATAGTCGTCGATGGTCGAGTCGATACCCTTGGCCAGGAACGGTGCAAACATGGTCACGCCAACGAAACCACCGTGGTCGGCGATGAACTTCAGTTCTTCATCGGACTTGTTGCGCGGGTGCTCTTTAAGGCCCGATGGCAGGCAGTGGGAGTAGCACACCGGCTTTTTCGATTCGAGGATGACTTCCTCGGAGGTTTTGGAGCCGACGTGGGACAAGTCGCACATGATGCCGACGCGATTCATTTCGGCAACGATTTCGCGACCAAAGCCCGACAGGCCGCCGTCACGCTCGTAGCAGCCAGTGCCTACCAGGTTCTGGGTGTTGTAACACATCTGCACGATGCCCACGCCCAGCTGCTTGAACACCTCCACATAACCGATCTGGTCTTCGAAGGCATGGGCGTTCTGGAAGCCGAAGAGGATACCGGTCTTGCCCAGTTCCTTGGCCTTGCGAATGTCGGCCGTGGTGCGCACGGGCATCACCAGGTCGCTGTTCTCGCGGATCAGTTTCTGGCTTGCAGCGATCTGGTCGACGGTTGCCTTGAAACCTTCCCAAACCGACACGGTGCAGTTGGCGGCGGTAAGGCCTCCTTTGCGCATATCTTCGAACAGCTCGCGGTTCCACTTGGCGATGATCAGGCCATCGATGACGATGCTGTCGGCGTGTAATTCGGCTGGGCTCATCAGGCGTCCCCTTTTATTGAATGGGCTGGCGCCAAACCTTGTGCCGGCGCTTTGGGGCCAGCATATGCCTGTGCCCCGAGGCGCCCCGATGCAAAAACGACAGGGGGTTTGCCGAAAGCGTCAATGCGCGACAAGCCGGCCTCTGGCGCGGCCTGCGGCGATGAGACACAGTCTCGATAACGACCATCGAGGGCCCTTTGATGAACAATCTGCCCAGGTGATACCGTACGCGCCGAGAGTGCGCGAGAATCGTCAGGATTCGTCAGCCGGTGGAGGAAACAACGAATGAAAGCGATGGCAGGGATGGTACTGCTGGCCGTGGTGGCCGCAGCCCAGGCCGGTGAGGAAGAAAATACCCCGTGCGACAACGTCGAGACCGAGGCGCAAGCCCACGCCTGCGCAGCGTTCAACAAGCAAGCCTCCGAACGGGAGCTGAAATCGGCCTATGACGAACTTCTCCAGCGCGTTCATGACGCGTTCGACGACAAAGGCAGCGTTGCAGCAACAATGATCGAGCACTTGAAGCAGGCTCAGGGGCTGTGGACGCAGCTTCGCGATGCCGATTGCAAGGTGGAAACCCTCACCCTGCCAACCAACGGCAAAGCTTACCAGGCCGCCTGGGACACCTGCGTGGCGCAACGCACCGATGACCGGTCCGAGTACCTGCAATCGATTCTGCAACAGTAGCGCGAGACTGCCTGGTCAGGAAAAGTTTGCGGCTTATTCATCGCACCAACCTCAAGCTCCAACGTGTGGGCAACGACATTTTGCAGGGCTAATTCGGCGGTGACGGCTTCACGACCCTTCGCTCCTCGCGCGGGCAGCGCCCGAAACGGCGCTTGTAACGTCGGGTGAAGTACGACGGCAGTTCAAAACCGCATGCCACGCTGACCTGGGTGATCGTCATCTGGGTTTGGCGCAACAACTGGCAAGCCTTGTCCAGGCGCAGGCCGAGGTAAAAGCCGCTGGGGGTGTCGTTGAGGTGCAACCTGAACAGGCGCTCCATCTGGCGACGGGTGATCATCGCGCGCGCGGCCAGTTCCGTTGTGCCAAGGGGGTGTTCGGTGTGCTTTTCCATCTCACCGATCACCTGCACCAGCTTGCGGTTGCTGATGCCATAGCGTGCAGCGATCTGCATGCGTTGATGATCTTGGCGCGGTCGAATACGGCTCAACACGAACTGCTCGGAAACCTGCACGGCGAGCTCGGCGCCATGGGCCTGGGCAATCAGATCGAGCATCAAGTCGATTGAAGCGGTGCCGCCCGCACAGGTAATGCGTTGCCGGTCAATTTCGAACAGCTCCTGGGTGGCCTGCAGGCTGGGGTAGTTTTCCCTGAACGCATCCAGCGCCTCCCAGTGTACGGTCGCACGATGGCCATCGAGCAAGCCTGCCTCGGCCAGCACCACAGCACCCGTATCGATCCCGCCTAGCATGCCACCCTCGTGAGCCAGGCGTCGCAGGCTTTGCTGGAGCTTGGGGGCGTAGCAGCGCAGGGGTTCGAAGCCTGCCACGATCAGCAACGTACCGCAGGGCGTTTGCGCACCCAGCGCTGCGTCGGCATTGACCGACATGCCATTGCTGGCGTTCACGGCGCTCCCATCCAGGCTCAACACCTGCCAGTGGTACGCCTGGGCTTTGAACCTATTGGCCACGCGCAGGGGCTCCAGGGCACTGATGAACCCCATGGCCGAGAAACCGGGCAATAACAGGAAGTGGATGATCTGCGCCATGGCGTGCTCCAGAGAACAGGTCGCCTGCGTGCAAATGTTGGTCGCCGGCGTGCGATTTTCAATAGTGCCACCAGCGTAGCGTGTTCACACGGTCCGCAGAGACCGCCACCATAACAATCTGTACTGCCGATGGAGAGCCACCATGCACAGCTTGATCCGCCGCAGCCTGTTGACCTTGGCCCTGACCAGCCTTGTTACCCCCTCGCTTTACGCAGCCGATGCCGCTGCCTGCAAGAATGTCCGTCTGGGCGTGGTCAACTGGACCGATGTGATCGCGACAAGCGCCATCGCTCAGGCATTGTTCGATGGCCTGGGTTACACCACCAAGCAAACCAGCGCGTCGCAGCAGATCATCTTCGCTGGCATTCGCGACAAACGCCTGGACATGTTCCTGGGGTACTGGAACCCGATTATGACCCAGACCATCACTCCCTTCATCGAGGCCGGGCAGGTCAAAGTCATGGACAAAGCCAGCCTCGAAGACGCCCGGGCCACGTTGGCAGTGCCCAGGTACCTGGCGGACAAGGGGCTGCGCACCTTCGCCGACATACACAAATTCGAGAAGGAACTGGGCGGCAAGCTCTATGGCATCGAGCCGGGTTCCGGTGCCAACACCCAGATAAAGGCCATGATCGCCAAGAACCAGTTCGGCCTGGGCAAGTTCCAGCTGGTCGAGTCCAGCGAAGCGGGCATGCTGGCCGCCGTGGACCGCGCAGTACGGCGCAAGGAAGCCGTGGTGTTCTTCGGCTGGACCCCACACCCCATGAACGTGAACATCGACATGGTTTACCTCGGCGATAGCCAGGATGCGCTCGGCCCTGACGAAGGTCGCGCGACGGTGTGGACCGTAACCGCGCCCGATTACGCAGCGCGCTGCCCCAATGCCAACCGCCTGCTGGCCAATCTGAGCTTCAGTGCCGAAGACGAGAGCCGCATGATGCAGCCACTGCTCGACCACAAGGACGCGCTGGAATCGGCGCGCCAATGGCTCAAGGATCACCCCGAGGACAAGGCCCGCTGGCTTGAGGGGGTGACCACCTTCGATGGCAAGCCGGCCGCCGACAACCTCAAGCTTACCGCCAACTGATACCGCCCCATCACCAACAAGCCGGCCCCTACAGCTCCCTGCACACCGAGGTTCGTCCAGGACCTTGCAGGGGCCGGCTTGCCGGCGAAAAGCCCACAACAGATCGCACAGGATCCCTTATGAACCACGACGTCATCATCACGTGTGCCCTGACCGGCGCCGGCGACACCGCCTCGAAAAGCCATCTGGTCCCAGTCACACCCAAGCAGATCGCCGCAGCGGCCGTGGAAGCCGCCAAGGCCGGCGCCACCGTGGTGCACTGCCATGTACGCGACCCGCAGACAGGGCGCTTCAGCCGTGATGTGGCCCTGTACCGCGAAGTCATGGAGCGTATTCGCGAAGCCGACGTGGACATCATCGTAAACCTCACCGCCGGCATGGGCGGCGACCTGGAAATCGGGCCCGATGAAAACCCCATGGCATTCGGGCAGGGCACTGACCTGATCGGCCCGCTCGAACGCCTGGCCCACGTCGAGGCGTTGTTACCGGAAATCTGCACCCTGGACTGCGGCACTCTCAACTTCGGTGACGGCAATTCCATCTACGTTTCCACGCCCGCGCAACTACGCGCCGGTGCCCGGCGCATCACGGAACTGGGGGTCAAGGCAGAGCTGGAAATCTTCGATACCGGCCACCTGTGGTTCGCCAAGCAAATGATCAAAGAGGGCCTGCTCGACAACCCCTTGTTCCAGCTGTGCCTGGGAATCCCGTGGGGCGCACCCGCTGATACCACCACCATGAAAGCCATGGTCGACAACCTGCCCGCCAATGCGACCTGGGCCGGGTTTGGCATCGGCCGCATGCAGATGCCCATGGCCGCACAGGCCGTGTTGCTCGGCGGCAACGTGCGGGTCGGCCTGGAAGACAACCTGTACCTGGACCGTGGCGTACTGGCCAGCAACGGCCAGTTGGTCGAGCGCGCGGTAGAGATCATTTCACGCCTGGGCGCCCGTGTGCTGAGCCCCGCCGAAGGCCGGGCAAAGATGAACCTGAACCGTCGCTGATCGCTTCTGGAGACCCGCATGAACTTCATCACTGACATCAAGACATTCGCGGCATTAGGCAGCGGCGTGATCGGCAGCGGCTGGGTTGCACGCGCCCTTGCCCACGGGCTGGACGTGATCGCCTGGGACCCGGCGCCAGGCGCCGAACAGGCCCTGCGCAAACGTATCGCCAACGCTTGGCCTGCCTTGGAGAAACAGGGCCTTGCGCCGGGCGCGTCACAAGCCCGACTGGCCTTTGTCGACACCGTTGAAGCGTGCGTGCGCGACGCCGATTTCATCCAGGAAAGCGCGCCTGAGCGGTTGGACCTGAAACTCGACCTGCATGCACGGATCAGCGCCGCAGCCAAACCCGATGCGATCATTGCCAGCAGCACGTCGGGCTTGTTGCCCAGCGAGTTCTACGCCTCGGCCTTCCACCCTGAGCGCTGTGTGGTGGGGCATCCTTTCAACCCGGTGTACCTGCTGCCGTTGGTCGAGATCGTCGGCGGCATGCGGACCGCGCCGCAGGCCGTCGAGGCGGCCAGCACCGTCTATACCGCCCTTGGCATGCGCCCGCTGCACGTACGCAAGGAAGTCCCCGGTTTCATCGCCGACCGTTTGCTCGAAGCGCTGTGGCGCGAGGCGCTGCACCTGGTCAACGACGGAGTCGCCACCACCGGTGAAATCGACGACGCCATCCGCTTTGGCGCGGGCCTGCGCTGGTCGTTCATGGGCACCTTCCTGACCTATACCCTGGCGGGGGGCGATGCCGGCATGCGCCACTTCATGTCGCAATTCGGGCCGGCATTGAAGCTGCCGTGGACCTACCTTCCGGCGCCTGAGCTGACCGACAAGCTGATCGACGATGTGGTGGAAGGTACGTCGCAGCAATTGGGTGATCGCAGCATCGCCGCGCTGGAACGCTACCGGGATGACTCACTGCTGGCGGTGCTGGAAGCGGTAAAGATCAGCAAAGCCAGACACGGCATGCCGTTCAGCGAATGAGGAGAGCACGATGCCTGCACTGATCACCTATCGCACCCCAGTCAAAGCAGACTGGGTCGACTACAACGGGCATCTGCGCGATGCCTTCTATCTGTTGATCTTCAGCTATGCCACCGATGCGCTGATGGAGCAGATCGGGCTGGATGCCGACAGCCGTGGACGGAACGGTCATTCGCTGTTTACCCTGGAGGCGCACATTAACTACCTGCAGGAGGTAAAACTCGATACTGAGGTATGGGTGCAGACCCAAATCATCGGCTTTGATCAAAAACGTCTGCATGTTTATCACAGTCTGCATCGGCACGGTCTTGAAGAAATCTTGGCTGCGAGCGAACAACTGTTACTGCACGTGGACATAGCAGGTCCGAGGTCGACACCTTTTAGTTCACGAACACTGCAAGGCCTGGAGCGGGTGACCGCACAGCAACGAGACGTACACAAGCCTGAGCACGTGGGCAAAACCATCCAGTTACCAAATGGCAACAATGCCCAATGACGCATGAAGGGCTGGCATAGGCCATGCCGCGGCGAGGCGGCAGGCCGTGCCAGAAACGGGCTTTTCCTGCTACAGCGCGTAAACCTGAGTATCCATCAAGCCTTTGCCTGCTAAACGCACACAACCCTAACGGTTGGGCATTAATGCAGCGTTACGCAGGGTGCCATTGAATGGTCATTTGGGTACGATGCTCTTCTGAAACCGGTGGACATTTCCATTCATATAACTACCAGATTGAGTTCTTTTAAGAGTGGGTGGAATACCCCGCGTAGAGTCGAAATTGGCGATATCAAATCTTCCTCTTACCTCTCCTTCGAAGCACAACGTACGGGTGCGGTCTTGGTTAAAAAAACACCATTTATAATTGGTGGTGATCACGTCTTGACTAAAGACCCGTGCAGATCGCGCCAAGCCTCCGCCCTTTACACAACCTGGCAGATCAGCAATGAGATGATTGGCCAAATACGTGCTGAACCCACAAATCGGTTTTTTGAAGTCAGCTGCTGCGAACAGGAGCACCCCGTGACTCCCGTACAGCGCATCAACAACTTGGCCTGCCAGCGCTCCCCCCTTGAATGTACGGACAAATCCTTGAGGCACATTGGTACTATCTATATCGACCACAACGAACTCTCGGGGAGATGACGCCCCTCCGCGATAACAGACATGCCGATCACCGGGTCCATTGTAGAAACATAATTTCTCTCCCCCCTCATACCCCCGTACCTTGAAAGAGCGTACCGCCTGGCCTGAACATTGGCTCGCAACGTTGACTGGGCTGGTGAGTCGAATACTCACTGGGCACGAACTGCCCTGGAGATTGGTTCCACTGTAGAGGGTGAGCTCGACACCCCGGAAGGGATCATAGGTATTCTCAACACGCTCTCGGTTTTCATTAATTGTGCGTGCCACATCGTGGTGTGCCATCGTTCCTATAGGCACGCCCTGATAAGAAAGCCTAGGGTTAGAAAAATAAGGTATGGACCCCCATGTGGTTACCATACGTGTGTGGAATGTCGGATTGTCACGTTTATAACCGTGATGGTAACCCCCCGATGACCCGTTCCACCCATGGCCAGCTCCCAGCACGTGCCCCATCTCGTGAGCGAAGGCGTCAACTGCACCGACGATGAGATACCCGCCGGTAGCGGCTTCACCACCTGTACCCGGATAGGAGGTGTAAAGGGTGACCACATCGGCAGAGAAATAGTCGCGCCAGCGGCTCACCTGATTATTCAGGTCACGCCCCGGTGTTCTGAAATCTTTGAATTGCTCAACCCCGGTCTTGTCGCCCTCTGCGTAGTCTAGCTCTATGAACCCCGCGATGCTGACGGTGACCGGGACCTGTGAGTTAATCATCACCTGGTTGGCATCCTGGACTACCCTGGCTATGGTCGCGCGATAACTCGGATTCTTGGCACGTTGTTCATTGGTTGCGAAAAACAGCACGCGGATCGTGCTGGAGGCAGCGCGCGGGGCCTTGCCAGCAACAGCATATTGCTGGAGGTGCTCCAGATCAGTTGCCTGTTCAAAAGGCCGCTTGGCTTCGTCGACTTTGACCACTACATGCTGCCCGGCCCCAACATAGTGCAAATCATAAGACACGCCCTCAATGTGAATAGCGCCCGCCAGCTGCTCGCCGTCTCGCACTATCGAGATCCAGGTCAATGGGTTGAAATCAATGTCCGTGTCCGCGTTCTTCTCTAACTCAGCCACTGAGTCCCCCACCCAACCCACCATGCCCGGGGCGGGCGGATCGCTGCGCCGCAACCGAAATGTAATGGCCTTCCCTTGCGCCAACCGCACACTTAACGTTTTGGTGGCTTCGTTGATCAATGAAGCATCCACATCCACCCACTGCACCTCCTCTGTGGCGGGATCTTTCAGCACGTCATTCAATAAGCGATACGTCCGCTTGCTCTGTTTGAGGGCCTGCATGTTTTTTGACTTAGCCATGTCAAAAAGCGGCTGAGCGGAAGAGGCGTCCACCTGTCGATCTGGTGCAGGCAGCCCTGAACACGCCGTTAAAAACAACACCATCGAAATAAACCAGGCTCTGCATTTCATCGCTCACGCTCCAAAGGCACTTGAAGCCTAATTACTGCCTGGTTTCTAGTCTCGGTAAACTGGCAAATTTATCAGGCCTGAAGATACGCCTGAACGAACGTCTAGGCCTAGGGTGCGGTTAGTTTTGTATCAGCACGCCTGCGCTGTGCGAGGCAAGAAACAAAAAAACCCCGGAAAGCCGTGAGCGTCCGGGGCCAAGAGCGAGCAACATCCACTGTGCACGAGTGAGGGTGACCAAACCCTCCGCTTCGGTAGATGACTAGAGTGTGCGCAGTTCCTGGGCAGCGGATTTAGCCGGAAACGACCTGTTCATAGCCAAAGCAGCCACCCCGCCCTTTCGAGGTTGCGAGCATGACGGCGGCGTCACAGAATCGGTCGTGATCACTGCAGCACTCTCTATGCGATAAAAGGGACAACAGCCATGATGCATGCCGATTTGATTGATCAAGACGACCTGGCGGGCCACCTGCGAGCACGCGGGTTCGAGATTCCGGCCGGTGCCAGTGCCGAGCAGGCATGTGAGGCCGTGGTACGCGGGCTCACCGAACCAAACGCGCGGGCGCTCAAGGGGATGGTCGAGCAGATGTACGCGGGCAGCGCCACCTTGTTACCGGCCGTGCGGCAGGCGATTGATAAACAGCTGCTGCCAGCCTTGGCGCAATTCAATAACCGCACCTGAGCAAACGCTGCGATGCAGGCGTGATCGTCGGCAAGCCGGCCCCTACAGGGGCCGCGCCATGCCGGCGAGTGGGTTGAGACGCCGCCCCGGACCCTTAGAGCCTCACACTGGCAAACGTCGACTCATTACGCGCCTGACTCAATGCCGCCATGGGACCGCTGTGGGGCGACAGGGTGATGGCTTGTGGAATCGGCATCATCGCCACCTGCTGGGTCGTATTGGAGCCAACACGCTCGTCGCGCGGTGGAATGCCGAAGTACTCGCGGTAACACTTGGAGAAGTGTGGCGTGGACACGAAGCCGCAGACCGACGCCACCTCGATGATCGACATCGGCGTCTGCTTGAGCAGCTGACGTGCGCGTATCAGACGCAGCTTGAGGTAGTAGCGCGAAGGCGAACAGTGCAGGTACTTCTGGAAAAGACGCTCAAGCTGCCGACGCGACACCGATACGTAGACGGCGAGCTCGTCCAGGTCGATCGGCTCCTCGAGGTTGGCTTCCATCAGCGCGACGATTTCCTGCAGCTTCGGCTGGTTGGTGCCCAGCATGTGCTTGAGCGGTACGCGCTGGTGATCCTGCTCGTTACGGATGCGCTCGTAGACGAACATCTCGGAAATGGCCGCCGACAATTCCCGACCATGATCGCGGCTGATCAAGTGCAACATCATGTCCAACGGCGCAGTGCCGCCAGAGCTGGTGAAGCGGTTGCGGTCGAGGGTGAACAGGCGGGTGCTCATGTTGACCCGTGGGTAGGCCTCCTGCATGGCCGCCAGGCACTCCCAGTGCACGCTGCAATCGAAGCCGTCGAGCAAGCCGGCACAGGCCAGTGCCCAGCTGCCGGTGCACACCGCTCCAAGGCGGCGCGATTGGCGAGCCTGGGCTTGCAGCCAGGTCACGTGCTCACGTGTCACGGTACGCTGGATACCCACACCGCCACAGACGATGACCGTGTCCATGGGGGGTGCGCTGTGCATGGCGGCATCGGGGGTGATCTGCAGGCCGTCACTGGCCCAGACCTGGCCGCCATCGACGGTCAGGGTATGCCAGCGGTACAGCTCACGGCCGGACAGCTGGTTGGCCATGCGCAGGGGCTCGACCGCCGACGCCAGGGAAATGAGCGTGAAATTGTCCAGGAGAAGAAACCCGATGGACTGGGGGGTTGTGCGGTTCTGGGTTGGATTCCCGGAGGTGTACGACGTCATCGCGATTTCTCCTCACACAAATGCAGGGTGTGCCTCAGGCGGGCACTGATTTCTTGTTATTGCCCCAGGGTCGTCCACGGGGCTTGGTTGTCTATCACTACGCAAACGCCGTGCCTGAAATTGAACAGCTATCCGAAAAAACCTGAAAACGACCTACTCAGTGATCAAAATCAGGACTTTCCTACAAGTCTGTTACAGCGCTCAAACAGGCGTTCTAGGCGGTATGCGTGTAACCCCTGAGCACTTTGGTGACATACAGTCCCCAAGTTGCCCAGAAACGACACTCTTGAGTGTCACCGACAATGCCTGCACCGATCACGACATCCGACTGACGGTAGGCATCGTCTTGC
The DNA here is from genome assembly GCF_002420785.1 of Pseudomonas sp. UBA5666. Classification (NCBI taxonomy): domain Bacteria; kingdom Pseudomonadati; phylum Pseudomonadota; class Gammaproteobacteria; order Pseudomonadales; family Pseudomonadaceae; genus Pseudomonas; species Pseudomonas sp. UBA5666. The sequence goes on from NZ_DIIQ01000002.1 coordinate 46,154, forward strand.
ACGTTTTAAGGTCACGAGGTGGTGCTTTGCACCGTTATGATGAGCGCAGTGCCAACGATTACGCGCCGATGACACTGCAGATCGAAGAAGTGCCTCAGCACTCGATGGCGCTGACGGCAAGGCCGCCGCGCGAGGTTTCCTTGTACTTGTCGTGCATGTCGGCACCTGTATCACGCATGGTGCGGATCACCTGGTCGAGGGAGATGAAATGCTCGCCATCACCGCGCAACGCCATCTGCACGGCGTTGATGGCCTTCACCGCAGCAATCGCATTGCGCTCGATGCAGGGCACCTGCACCAAACCACCTACCGGGTCGCAGGTCAGGCCCAAATTGTGTTCCAAGGCAATTTCGGCTGCGTTTTCAACCTGGGGCGGGGTAGCACCCAGTACTTGGGCAAGCCCTGCCGCGGCCATGGCACATGCCGAGCCTACCTCACCCTGACAGCCCACTTCGGCACCTGAGATCGAGGCGTTCTTCTTGCACAGGATGCCCACGGCGGCGGCTGCGAGGAAGAAATCGACCACGCTGGACTCGTCCACCTCGTCGCTGAACCGCATGTAGTAGTGCAGCACCGCCGGAATGATGCCGGCCGCGCCGTTGGTAGGCGCGGTGACCATGCGCCCGCCTGCGGCGTTCTCTTCGTTCACGGCCAAGGCGAACAAGTTGACCCACTCCATGGCGCTCATGGTCGAGCCGATCACGTTGGGCTTGCCGATCTCCTGCAGGCTGCGGTGCAGCTTGGCAGCACGGCGGCGCACGTTCAGCCCGCCCGGAAGCGTGCCTTCGTACCTGAGCCCATTGTTGACGCACTCCTGCATGGCATCCCAAAGCGTGTGCAGGCCGGCGCGAATCTCCGCCTCGCTGCGCCAGACCCGTTCATTGGCCATCATCAATTGCGACACGCTTAGGTCGTTTTGCTTGCACAGGCGCAACAGTTCAGCCGCGCTGTTGAAATCGTAAGGCAGCACGGTCTGGTCGGCGTCCAGCACGCCACTGGCGGCCTGGGCGGCATCGACCACGAAGCCACCGCCGACCGAGTAGTAGGTATCGCGGTGAATTTCGCCATGCTCGCCTTCTGCCACAAGGGTCATGGCGTTCGGGTGGTATGGCAGGTTCTCCTCGAGCAGCAGCATGTCACGGGCCCAGATGAAGTCGATGGGCAGGCGGTTATCGAGCTTGAGCACCTGGGTTTCACGCAGGTCGGCAATACGCGGGACGATCTGGGTGGGGTCGATGGCGTCTGGCCATTCGCCCATCAGCCCCATGATGGTGGCGTTGTCGGTCCCATGGCCGATACCGGTAGCCGACAGCGAACCATACAGGCGCACCTCGATCCGCTTTACCTGTTCCAGCTCGCCGCGCTCACGCAGCCCTTGGACGAACAGGGCACCGGCACGCATGGGGCCGACGGTGTGCGAGCTGGAAGGCCCGACACCGATCTTGAACAGGTCGAACACGCTGATGGCCATTGTCGAATCACCTCTTGCTGGGCTTGTCTGTGCGCGCAATGCGCAGGGCGGGGCAGCTGCTAGGCTGAACTGCAGGCCGCCTTCAATGCACGCATCATCGGGCTTTTGCCACCCTGCTCGCCGTCTGCAACCGACGTAGTCTTGTCCAGCCGCGCCGCCTGTTTTGCAGGCCCAGCGCGCCGCTTTCCGGCGCCTTGGTGACGCAAAAAAGCGGCAGGATGGGCAGAAGAATCCATAAGCGACATTGCCCATACTGGATGCGACCCGTTGCGTACTGGATACGACTCCACCAGTAGGCGATTGCTCGGCGCTGGAGGATTATCGAAAGCGACTCGTAAAGCACGGCCACGCAACCTGCCCTCTGCAGGCCTGATCGATCGGACCCTCAGAACGTCCGACGAACCACGCGAACCCGAAGACAAAATCACAGGAGTCCACCCATGAAAGGTTCACCCTCGTTATTGCTGGTCGCGTTGCTGTCCGCATCGGTACTGGCCCAGGCTGCAGAACCCGAGCAGTGCCAGACGGTGCGGTTTTCGGATGTCGGCTGGACCGACATCACGGTAACCACGGCCACCACCAGCGCTGTGCTCGACGCCTTGGGCTACAAGACGCACACCACCATGATCTCGGTGCCGGTGACCTACAAGTCGCTGGCGGCCGGCAAGGACCTGGACGTGTTTCTCGGCAACTGGATGCCGACCATGGAGAACGACATCAAGCAGTACCGCGACGCCGGTACGGTCGAAACCCTGCGCGCCAACCTGGAAAACGCCAAATACACGCTGGCAGTACCGCAAGCCCTGTACGACAAGGGCTTGAAGGATTTCAGCGACATTCCCAAGTTCAAGGATGAGCTAGGCGGCAAGATCTACGGGATCGAGCCGGGCAATGATGGCAACCGCACCATCCAGAGCATGATCGACAAGAACGCCTTCGGCCTGAAGGACGCCGGCTTCAAGATCGTCCAGTCCAGCGAGGCCGGCATGCTGTCCCAGGTGGATCGCTCGCAGAAACGTGGCGAAGCCATCGTGTTCCTGGGGTGGGAGCCGCACCCGATGAACACTCGGTTCAAGATGCAGTACCTGACCGGTGGGGACGAGTTCTTCGGCCCCGATTTCGGCAAGGCGACGGTGTACACCAATACCCGCAAGGGGTATGCGCAGGAATGCAGCAACGTCGGCCAACTGTTGAAGAACCTGTCGTTCGAGCTCAAGGACGAAAGCACCATGATGGGCTATGTCCTGGACGACAAGATGAAACCTGACGCCGCCGCGCGCAAATGGCTCAAGGACAATCCTGGCAAGCTGGACACCTGGCTGGCAGGCGTGACCACCGTGGATGGCAAACCTGGTCTCGAGGCGGCCAAGGCCAAGCTGACGCAATAACCGAACTACGCAGTAGCGCTACCTCGGGGCAGGACCGTGCCCGCCCCGGGTTGATTTCAATCTACGCAGGTGGAAGCTCGCTATCATGCTTATCGATCAGAAAATACCCCTGGGCCAGTACATGTCCTCGTTCGTCGAGTGGCTGACCCAGCACGGCGCGAATTATTTCGACGCCATCGCCCAAGGCCTGGAGTTCATGATCCATGGGGTCACCAGTACCCTGACCTGGTTCAACCCGCTCGTGCTCATCGCGCTATTCGCTGCCCTGGCGCACCTGATCCAGCGCAAGTGGGCATTGACCGCCTTCGTCGCAGTGTCCTTTCTGCTGATCCTCAACCTGGGCTACTGGCAGGAAACCATGGAAACCCTGGCCCAGGTCAGTTTCGCCACCGTGGTCTGCGTGGCCATCGGCGTGCCGCTGGGTATCGTCGCCGCACACAAGCCGATGTTCTACACCGCCATGCGGCCGGTGCTCGACCTGATGCAAACGGTCCCCACCTTCGTCTACCTGATCCCTACCCTTACCCTGTTCGGCCTGGGCGTGGTGCCTGGGTTGATCTCGACGGTGGTATTCGCCATCGCCGCCCCCATCCGCCTGACCTACCTGGGTATCTGCGATGTACCCCAGGAACTGATGGACGCCGGCAAGGCCTTTGGCTGCTCGCGCCGTCAACTGCTCACCCGTATCGAACTGCCCCATGCGATGCCGAGCATCGCCGCAGGCGTCACCCAATGCATCATGCTGTCGCTGTCGATGGTGGTGATCGCCGCCCTGGTGGGCGCCGACGGCCTGGGCAAACCCGTGGTCAACGCACTGAACACCGCCGATATTTCCTTGGGCTTCGAAGCGGGCCTGGCAATCGTGCTGCTGGCGATCATGCTCGACCGTATCTGCAAGCAACCGGAGCTGCCGGCCAGGAGTGAAGCATGAGTATCATTCGATTCGAAGACGTCGACGTCATCTTCTCCAACAAGCCACGCGAAGCGCTGTCGCTGCTGGACCAGGGCAAGACCCGCGAAGAGATTCTCAAGCAGACCGGGCTTGTGGTCGGCGTCGAGAAAGCCAACCTGGACATCCAGAAAGGCGAGATCTGCGTGCTCATGGGCCTTTCCGGTTCGGGCAAGTCCAGCCTGCTGCGCTGTATCAACGGGCTGAACACCGTCAGCCGCGGCAAGCTGTTCGTGGAGCACGAAGGCAAGCACATCGATATCGCCCACTGCACTCCGGCTGAACTGAAGATGATGCGCACCAAGCGTATCGCCATGGTGTTCCAGAAGTTCGCCCTGATGCCTTGGCTCACGGTGCGCGAGAACATCAGCTTCGGCCTCGAAATGCAGGGCCGCCCCGAGAAGGAACGTCGCAAGCTGGTCGACGAAAAGCTCGAACTGGTAGGCCTGGCACAGTGGCGCAACAAGAAGCCCGATGAATTGTCCGGCGGCATGCAACAGCGCGTCGGCCTGGCACGCGCGCTGGCCATGGATGCCGACATCCTGCTGATGGACGAACCGTTCTCGGCCCTGGACCCCTTGATTCGCCAAGGCCTTCAGGACGAATTGCTGACCCTGCAGAGCCAGCTGAACAAGACCATCGTCTTCGTCAGCCACGACCTGGACGAGGCGCTCAAGCTGGGCAGCCGGATCGCGATCATGAAGGACGGCCGGATCATCCAGTACAGCAAGCCCGAGGAAATCGTGCTCAACCCGGCCGATGAATACGTGCGCACCTTCGTGGCCCATACCAATCCGCTGAACGTACTGTGCGGACGCAGCCTGATGCGCTCGCTCGACAACTGCAAGCGCGTCAACGGCTCGGTCTGCCTGGACCCCGGTGGCGATTCGTGGCTGGACTTGGGTGAAGGCAATTCGATCAAGCGTGCACGGCAAGGCCAGAACGGGCTGGAGATGCAGAACTGGGCGCCAGGGCAGTCAGTGGAAGGCCTGAGCCGCAGGCCAACCCTGGTGCATGCCGATATCGGCATGCGTGAGGCACTGCAGATTCGCTACCAGACCGGCAACAAGCTGGTGCTGCAGGAAAACGACAAAGTCGTGGGGATTCTGGGAGACACCGAGCTTTATCACGCCTTGCTGGGCAAGAACCACGGTTGATTGCACGAGGGCCGCATTCGCGGCCCTCTTCTTTGAAGGCGGCGCGCGCTGCGGGCTGGCTTGCCTACATCTTCAGAAACGCTTTACAGGCTGCCAATTCATCAGGTTAGAATCGGTTGGCACGCGACCTGCTAGCAAACACCGAATCCGCGCTATCACGTCTTCCCTCCTCGTTGTCCCGGAGTACCTGCCTTTGGATGCCAGTACCATCAATAGCCTGTTCCTGATCGGCGCATTGCTGGTGGGGGCAAGCATCCTGGTCAGTTCGCTGTCGTCGCGGCTTGGCATCCCGATTCTGGTCATCATCCTGGCCGTCGGCATGATCGCTGGCGTGGACGGGGGTGGCATCATTTTCAACAACTACCCAACCGCCTACCTGGTGGGCAACCTCGCGCTTGCCGTGATCCTGCTCGACGGTGGTTTGCGCACGCGGGTGGCAAGCTTCCGGGTCGCCTTGTGGCCGGCGCTTTCGCTGGCAACGGTCGGGGTCATGATCACCACGGCGCTGACCGGCATGGTGGCGGCCTGGTTGTTCGACCTGAGCCTGATCCAGGGCCTGCTGATTGGCGCCATCGTGGGCTCCACCGATGCCGCAGCGGTCTTCTCACTGCTGGGCGGTAAAGGCCTGAACGAACGGGTCACCGCCACACTGGAAATCGAATCGGGTAGCAACGACCCGATGGCGGTGTTCCTCACCGTGACCCTCATCGACATGATCGCCAGTGGCCAGACCGGGCTGCACTGGAGCCTGCTGGGCCACCTGTTGCGCGAGTTCGGCATCGGCGGGTTGCTGGGGCTGGGCGGCGGCTGGGTGATGCTGCAGTTGGTCAACCGCATCAACTTGGCAGGCGGCCTTTACCCGATTCTGGTCGTGGCCGGTGGGCTGGTGGTCTTCTCGCTGACCAACGCTTTGCACGGCAGTGGTTTCCTTGCGGTCTACCTGTGCGGGCTGGTGCTGGGCAACAAGCCGATCCGCAGCCGGCACGGCATTTTGCACATGCTCGACGGCATGGCATGGCTGGCCCAGATCGGGATGTTCCTGGTGCTGGGCCTGTTGGTGACGCCTCACGACCTGCTGCCTATCGCCCTGCCGGCACTGGGCCTTGCCCTGTGGATGATTCTGATCGCACGCCCGTTGTCGGTCGTTGCCGCACTGCTCCCCTTCAAGGCGTTCCACGACCGCGAGAAAGCCTTCATTTCCTGGGTAGGCCTGCGCGGCGCCGTGCCCATCATCCTGGCGGTATTCCCGCTGATGGCCGGCCTGCCGGACGCCCAGCTGTTCTTCAACCTGGCGTTCTTCATCGTCCTGGTTTCGCTGCTGGTGCAGGGCACCAGCCTGCCCTGGATGGCCAAACTGCTCAAGGTGACGGTGCCGCCAGACCCGGCGCCCATCTCTCGCTCGGCACTGGAAGTGCACATCACCAGCGAATGGGAGATGTTCGTCTACCGCCTGGGCGCCGAAAAGTGGTGCATTGGAGCGGCGCTCAGGGAGCTGAAGATGCCAGAGGGCACGCGCATCGCCGCGCTGTTCCGTGGCGAACAGCTGCTGCACCCTTCGGGCAGTACCGTGCTGGAAGTGGACGACATGCTGTGCGTGATCGGGCATGAGCACAACCTGCCTGCACTGGGCAAACTCTTCAGCCAGGCGCCCCAACGCGGCCTGGACCTGCGCTTCTTCGGCGACTTCGTGCTCGAAGGCGATGCCGAGCTCGGCGCCGTGGCGTCGCTCTACGGCCTCAACGTCGACAGCCAGGATGCCCACATGCCGCTGGCGCAGTTCATCCGACAGAAGGTCGGAGGCGCGCCAGTGGTAGGCGACCAGGTCGAATGGCATGGCACGATCTGGACCGTGGCGACCATGGACGGGAACAAGATTCAGAAAGTGGGCGTCAGATTCCCCGAAGGATCGCGACCAGGACCAGGATTGTTCCTCTAAACTTCGTTTCTGCCTGATCCACAAGTAGTCTGCCTATGTCCTTTCGCCTGCACCTTCGCACAGCCCTGCTCGGGCTGTGCCTTTGCCTTCCCCTGGCGGTCGCCGCCGCTGAAGCCCCCACCACCGCCAGCGTCCAGGAAAGCCTGGACAAGATCGCCGAGCGCAAGCTGCCCGAAGCCGATCAGAAGGCCCTGCAGCAAGTGCTCGAGCAAACCCTCAGCCTGCTGGCCAGCAAGGAAGACAACGAACGCAAGCTGACCGCCCTCAAGCAGCAGCTGGCCAGCGCGCCAAAGGAAACCAGCGACAGCCAGAAAGAGCTGGCAAGGCTCAAGCAGAGCTCGGTGCAGTCGGTGGCCCAGCGCTACGCCAGCCTTGGCGTGCCGCAGCTCGAGCAGATGCTCAGTGAACGCACCACCCAGCAAGGCGAGCTGCAAAAGGCGCTGTCCGAAGCCAACAGCCTGATCATCAATTCGCAGACCCGTCCCGAACGGGCTCAGTCCGAGATCAGCAGCAGCCAGGCGCGGGCCCAGCAGATCAACAGCATCCTCAAAAGCGGCAAGGATGCGGGCAAGCCTATCAGTGCCGACCTGCGCAACCAGCTCAACGCCGAACTGGCCTCGCTCAACGCCCTCACCCAATTACGCCGCCAGGAGCTGGCGGGCAACAGCGTGCTGCAAGACCTGGGCAATGCCCGCCATGACCTGCTGATCGAGCGCACGGCACGCCTGGAGCAGGAAATCCAGGACCTGCAGACCCTGATCAACGATAAACGCCTGGCCCAGTCCCAGGAAACCGTCACGCAGCAGTCGATCGAAGCCCAGAAAGCCGGCGGCAGCAGCCTGCTGGCCACCGAAAGCGCGGCCAACCTCAAGCTGTCCGACTACCTGCTCAGAAGCACCGACCGGCTCAACGAACTGACCCAGCAGAACCTGCGGACCAAGCAGCAGCTCGACACCCTGACCCAGGCCGATCAGGCGCTGGACGAGCAGATCAGCGTACTCAAGGGCAGCCTGCTGCTGTCCAAGATCCTGTACAAACAGAAACAGACTCTGCCGCACCTCAAGCTCGACCGTGACCTGGCTGACCAGATCGCCGACACGCGCCTGTACCAGTTCGAAGTCAATCAGCAGCGCGAGCAGATGAGCAGCCCGGTCAGCTACGTGGACAAACTGCTGGCTGCACAACCCCCCGAAACCGTCACCCCCCAATTGCGCAAGGCATTGCTGGAAGTGGCCATCACCCGCAGCGACTTGCTCGAACGCCTGAACCGAGAGCTGTCGGCGCTGCTCAACGAATCCATTACCCTGCAACTGAACCAGAAGCAGCTACTGGGCACTGCCCAAAGCCTGCGCACCACGCTGGACGAGCAGATGTTCTGGATACCCAGCAACAAGCCGTTGGACTGGGACTGGCTGGCCTATGTGCCGCAACGCCTGGCCGACCAGGTGGCGGACCTGCCGTGGAGCTCGGGCCTCAAGGAGCTGGCTGACGGGTTGAGCCAGCGCCCATTGCTGTTCCTGCCGCTGTTGCTGGTGATCGGCGCGTTGCTGTGGCGACGCAAGTACCTGTACCAGCGCCTGGGCAAGGTGCACCAGGACATCGGCCATTTCCGTCGCGACAGCCAGTGGCACACCCCGCAGGCGATCCTGATCAACATCCTGCTGGCGATGCCGGTGAGCCTGGGCCTGGCGCTGTGCAGCTACGCCCTGCAGATCGACGCCCGCGGGCAGAACGCCAACCTTGGCGCGGCACTGTGGCAACTGGCCCAGGCCTGGCTGGTGTTCTATACGGCCTACCGCATCCTCTCGCCTGGCGGGGTGGCCGAGATTCACTTCCGCTGGTACAAGCCCCAAGTGGAGTTCTTGCGCGGCTGGGTTCGGCGACTGGGCACTGTGGTGCTGGCACTGGTGGGGGTGGTGGCGGTGGCCGAGCACCAGCCCTCGGCGCTGGCCGACGACGTGCTGGGGATTGGCGTGGTGCTGACCTGCTACGCACTGATGGCCTGGTTGCTCAGCCGCCTGTTGCTGAGCAGCCCTGCCCACCGCGACACCTCGCTGTTTCGCAAAGCAGTGGGCGTGGCCTTCACCGCCTTGCCCATCGCCCTGTTCATCGCCGTGTGCTTCGGCTACTACTACACGGCGCTGAAACTCACCGACCGCCTGATCTACACCCTCTACCTGCTGCTGTTCTGGCTGGTGATCGAGGCGGCATTCGTACGCGGGCTTTCCGTGGCCGCCCGACGCCTGGCCTACCAGCGCGCGCTCAGCAAGCGGGCTGCAGCCAAGGAAGGGCTCGATGGCGAAGTCGTCGTCGAAGAACCGACGCTGGACATCGAACAGGTCAATCAGCAGTCCCTGCGCCTTATCCGCCTGGCCTTGCTCGGTGGCTTCATCGCCGGCCTGTACTGGGTATGGTCGGACCTGCTCTCGGTATTCGCCTACCTCAACAACTTCGTGTTGTACGAATACACCAGCGGTACGGGCGCTGCGGCGAGCATGGTCCCCATCAGCCTCGGTGACCTGCTCGGCGCACTGGTGATCGTGGGCATTACCTTCGCCCTGGCCGGCAACTTGCCCGGCCTGCTGGAGGTGCTGGTACTGTCGCGGCTTAATCTGGCCCAAGGCAGTGCTTACGCCACCACCACGCTGCTGTCCTACACCATCGTCGGCGTCGGCATCGTCAGTACCCTCTCCACCCTGGGGGTCAGCTGGGACAAGCTGCAGTGGCTGGTCGCCGCGCTGTCGGTAGGCCTGGGTTTCGGCATGCAGGAAATCTTCGCCAACTTCATTTCGGGCATCATGATCCTGTTCGAACGCCCGGTGCGTATCGGCGACACCATCACCATCGGCAACTTGTCGGGCACGGTGAGCAAGATCCGCATCCGCGCCACCACCATCACCGACTTCGACCGCAAGGACATCATCGTCCCCAACAAGACGTTCATCACCGGGCAACTGATCAACTGGTCGCTCACCGATACCGTTACCCGCGTGACCCTGAAACTGGGCATCGACTACGGCTCGGACCTGGACCTGGTACGCGACCTGCTGCTCAAGGGTGCGCATGAGAACCCGCGGGTGCTCAAGGACCCGGAACCTCTGGTGTACTTCCTGCAATTCGGCGAAAGCTCACTGGACCACGAACTGCGCATGCACGTCCGTGACCTGGGTGATCGCAACCCGACGCTGGACGAGATCAATCGCTACATCAACCGGGAGTTCAAGGCGCACGACATCAAGATCTCCGTACGCCAAGTCGAGGTGTTCCTGATGGACCCCAAAGCCGGCAAACAACAGTTGATACCGATGGACTCGCCCAAATCCGATGGCACTCAACCGGTGTGATTGGACTCCATAGGGCAGAGACGCCCGTTCAACCCGCGAGGGCCCGGCCCTCGCTCACGGCCGGTTCGCCCGCACAGGGCCACGCAGCGGCCGCTTGCCACCTCGACTCAGGAGCAGCCCCGTGAAAGCCCTCGACCAGCTCACCTTCGACAACCGCTTCGCCCGCCTGGGGGACGCATTCTCTACCCAGGTACTGCCCGAGCCGATCGCAGACCCTCGCCTGGTGGTCGCCAGTGCATCGGCCATGGCGCTGCTCGACCTCGACCCGGCCCAGGCCGAGCTGCCGTTGTTCGCCGAACTGTTCAGTGGCCACAAGCTCTGGGAAGGCGCCGATCCACGAGCGATGGTGTATTCCGGCCATCAGTTCGGCGGCTACAACCCGCGCCTGGGTGACGGCCGCGGCCTGTTACTGACCGAGGTGGTCAACAATGCCGGTGAACATTGGGACCTGCACCTCAAGGGCGCCGGCCAGACCCCCTACTCGCGCATGGGCGATGGCCGTGCCGTGCTGCGCTCCTCGATTCGTGAGTTTCTGGCCAGCGAAGCCTTGCATGCCCTGGGCATCCCCAGCAGCCGAGCCCTGTGCGTGATCGGCTCCAGCACCCCGGTGTGGCGGGAAACCCAGGAAAGCGCCGCCATGCTCACCCGCCTTGCCCAGAGCCATATCCGCTTTGGCCATTTCGAATACTTCTACTACACCCAGCAGCCCGAGCAGCAGCGCGTGCTGATCGACCATGTACTCGATGAGCACTACCCGCAGTGCAAAGACGCCGAGCAGCCTTACCTGGCCATGTTCCAGACCATCGTCGAGCGCAATGCCGAGCTGATCGCACGCTGGCAAGCGTACGGTTTCTGTCACGGCGTGATGAACACCGACAACATGTCGATTCTGGGGATCACCTTCGACTTCGGCCCGTTCGCTTTCCTTGACGACTTCGATGCCAACTTCATCTGCAACCACTCCGACGACCGCGGCCGCTACAGCTATGCCAACCAGGTACCGATCGCCCATTGGAACCTCAGCGCGCTGGCCCAGGCCTTGACCACGGTGGTCGAGGTCGAAGCGCTCAAGCAGGCACTGGCGCTGTTCCTGCCCCTCTACCAGGCCCATTACCTGGACCTGATGCGTCGCCGGCTCGGCCTGACTACCGCCGAGGATGAAGACATGGCCTTGGTCGAGCGTCTGCTGCAACGCATGCAGAGCGGTGGTGTGGACTACAACCTGTTCTTCCGCCGCCTGGGCGATCAACCGCTGGCCGACGCGCTGCAATCGGTACGTGACGCCTTCATCGACCTGGCGGGTTTCGATGCCTGGGCTGTCGACTATCAAGCGCGCTGCGAACGTGAACCGAACCATGCTGCCGGGCGGCGTGAGCGCATGCACGCCGTGAACCCGCTGTATGTGCTGCGTAACTATCTGGCGCAGAACGCCATCGAAGCGGCCGAGGCAGGCGACTACACTGAGGTCAGGCGTTTGCATGAGGTGCTGAGCCGCCCGTTCGAGGAACAGGCCGGAATGCAGGCCTATGCAGCGCCGCCACCTGCCTGGGGCAAGCACTTGGAAATCAGTTGCTCGTCCTGAAGCCCACAGACGCCAACGGAGATGCAATGACCGATCCGCTAATTGTCCCTTGCCCTCACTGCAACGGCCTGAACCGCTTGCCCGCCGACCGCCTGGGCGATGCGCCCAAGTGTGGCCGCTGCAAGCAGCAAGTGGTGCTCCAGGCGCCGTTCGTGCTGACCGAGAGCAGCTATGCAAGCCAGGTCAAAGGCGACCTGCCCTTGCTGATCGACGTCTGGGCCGATTGGTGTGGCCCCTGCAAGGCCTTCGCGCCAGTCTTCGAACAAGCGGCCCGCCAACTGACTGGCCGCTGCCGCCTGGCCAAGCTCGACAGCGAAGCCAACCGCTCCCTGGCCGGGCAACTGGGCATTCGCTCGATCCCGAGCCTCATACTGATGCGCAACGGCCGCGAGATCGCGCGCCAGGCAGGGGCACTTCCCCTTCAGCCACTGCTGGAGTGGCTGCGCAGCCAGGGGGTTTGACCTCAGGTACCTGCAAGCAGCGACTCATAGGGGATACGTAGCCCCTCGTGCAGACGTCTGATCAAGCTGCACCTACTCATCCCCACCCAGCAAATCATGCAGCGCCACGAATTGCTGGGTCAGTTTGTGACGGGGGTCGAGGTGGATCAGGGGCAGGCTGGCGTGATGCGACTCCCGCATCTTCACTGAACTGCCCAGGTACACCGGCAGCACCGGCAAGCCTTCGGCCAGTAGCGCGTCCAGCATCTGCTGCGGCAGGCTGGCACGGGGCTGGAACTGGTTCACCACGATGCCCTCGACGACCAGGTGTTCGTTGTGGTCTTCCTTGATGTCCTCGATCTCGGCCAGCAACCCGTACAGGGCCTGACGCGAGAAGCTGTCGCAGTCGAACGGGATCAGCACTCGGTCCGCTGCGATGAGCGCCGAGACGGCATAGAAGTTGAGGGCCGGCGGGGTGTCGATGTAAATCCGCTCGTAATCTTCACTCAAGACGTCGAGCAATTTACGCAGCTTGTTGATCTTGTGCTTGGCTTCGAGCTTGGGTTGCAGGTCGGCCAACTCCGAGGTGGCGGTGACCACATGCAGGTTTTCGAACGGTGTCAGGTGGATATCGACCTTATTCTTCTTCACCCCGGGCCCACTGGACAGGCTCTGCTTGAAGAAATCGGCGATGCCCATGGGAATGTCTTCGCCCACCAGCCCGGTGAGGTACTGGGTCGAGTTGGCCTGTGCATCCAGGTCGATCAGCAAGGTTCGGTAGCCTTCATGGGCGCTTACCGCTGCCAGGTTGCAGGCGATGCTGGATTTGCCCACCCCGCCTTTCTGATTGAACACCACGCGTCGCATGACTGACCTCCGGATAGGGACGAGTTGCCGAGTATGTGGCGACGCCGTGCCCATGGCCAGCGCTGCTACAGCGGCTGCGCACCAGACATGGCGCTGTGCCGACTGTCGGAAAAAGGAAACTATTCAATCGGACCACGCCACATCCGCTTGAAGGCGTTGTCTCTTTGGATCCGAATCCATTGCTACATCACCGCCGCACCGGGATAATGCGCGCCACTCGATGAACGCACCACCCCTGACAGGCAGGCGCCGACACGTTCGCTCGGCATGGAAGCCCCTCAGGGCGGGAAGAAAACCACCGTGATCACCTTCAACATCACCCAATGGCGTGCATGGGCTCCGGGCCTTTCGGCGCCTGCCGACTGGCACGCCTGGGCCAGTGGCAATTCGCCATCGGATGCTGACGCCTGCGCGCCTGACGTGGCCTTTCTGCCGGCCATGCAACGCCGTCGGCTGAGCCACATGGCGCGCATGGCGTTCGCGGTGGCCTGGCCATTGGCAGAGGGCCAGCCGCCGCTGCCGCTGGTCTTCGTGTCACGCCACGGTGAAACACCCCGTACGTTTTCGATTCTGGGCGAACTGGCTGCGGGGCAGCCGCTGTCACCTACCCAGTTCAGCCTCTCGGTGCACAACGCGGTCATCGGCCTGTGGTCGATCCTGCGCGGTTCCACCTGCGAGATGACGGCACTGGCCGCCGCGGGGGATGGTTTCGAGCAGGGCGTGGTGGAAGCCGCAGCGCTCATGGCTGATGGTGCCCCAGCCGTGCTGTTGATCGTTACCGAAGAACAGCCGCCGCCGGCCTATGGCCCCTGGATAGACGACGTCCCATTCGCCTATGCGCTCGGCCTGTTGCTGACCCCAGGCCAGCAATGGCAGCTAGCGCCCGGCCAGGTCGCCGCATCACCGGCAGTGCCTGGGCTGCCTCACGGCTTGGCCTGGCTCAAGGCCATGCTCAACGGCCGCACCGATTTCACTCACACAGGGAAGCGTCGTACATGGAACTGGCACCGACAGCCGTGAGCAGGTCAGGCGATGCCTTCATCTGGCGCCTGTTGGCCACCGCGACGAGCTTTATACTGTTTGGCATGGGCTGCCTGACCCTGCGGCTGTTCGTGTTTCCGCTGCTGGCCTGCCTGCCCGGTGGCCGGGTGCGCCACCGCGAGCGGGCCCGGCGCACCATCAGCTGGTTGTTCTGGCGCTTCGTGCAGTTCATGCGCGCCATGGGCGTGCTGACGTACGAAATCGAAGGGGCCGAGCGCCTGGGCCGGCCGGGTCAGATGATCATTGCCAATCACCCCTCCCTGATCGACGTGGTGTTCCTGATCGGCCTGGTACGCCAGGCCAACTGCGTCGTGAAGCAGAGCCTGTTCGACAACCCGTTCACACGCGGGCCGGTCAGTGAGGCGCAATACATCGGCAACGATGGCAGCATGGACATGCTCGACGCCGCCGTCGCCTCGCTGCAGCAGGGCCAGACCTTGGTGATTTTCCCGGAAGGCACGCGCACCTCGCCAGGCCAGCCGCCGGCCTTTCACCGCGGCGCGGCTGCGATTGCCCTGCGCGGTGCAAGCGTCATCACCCCAGTCACCATCAAGGTCAGCCCAACCACGCTGACCAAGAACGAACCCTGGTACCGCATCCCTGGCAGGCGTGTGCACTTCACCCTTTCGGTGGGCCCGGACGTGCATCCCGACGCCTACGCAGCGCTGGGCCCTGCACCCAAAGCTTCCCGCCTGCTCAACGACTACCTGCACAACTACTACATCAAGGAGCTCGCCGCCGATGAGCGCGCCACAGCAAGACCTCAACCGTGATCTCAAGCAACTGATCATCGACGCCCTGGGCCTGGAGGACATCAGCGTCCAGGACATCGACGACGAACAGACCCTGTTCGGCGAAGGCCTGGGCCTGGATTCGGTTGATGCGCTCGAGCTCGGCCTGGCCATCCAGAAGCGTTATGGCATCAAGATCGACGCCGATGCCAAGGACACCCGCAACCATTTCAGCAGTGTCGCCGCCCTGGCGGCGTTCGTCACTGCCCGTCAGGCCGCCTGAGATCGCATCATGCAAACCCGTGAAGACATCTTCAACATCCTGCGCGACGCCTTGGTCGAATTGTTCGAGCTCGAGCCTGAGCGTATCAGCCTGGACGCCAACCTTTACCAGGATCTGGAAATCGACAGCATCGACGCCGTCGACCTGATCGATCACATCAAGCGCCAGACAGGCAAGAAGATAGCCGCTGACGAGTTCAAGTCGGTGCGTACCGTCAACGACGTGGTCGAGGCCGTGTTCCGCCTGGTGAACCCGGAGGCATGAAGCGACTGATCGGCGCCGGCCTGCTGATTGCCGGGCTGCTGTATCCGTTCGCCGTGCATTTCGGCATGGCGCACTACGCCCCCTGGCAATTTGGCCTGCTGCTCGGCGGCCTTTGGCTGGCACGTGCGCTCAGCGCCCCTCGTCGTCCCGGCAGCCTGTGGATGGCAGTTGCCGCCCTGCTGTTCTGTGGGCTGCTGGGGCTGTCGGACAGCCAGGCACTGCTGCGTTGGTATCCGGTGCTCATCAGTACCTTCATGCTGGGGCTGTTCGGTAGCAGCCTGCTGCACGGCATGCCGGTGGCCGAACGCCTGGCACGCTTGAGCGACCCAGCGCTGCCACCGCGCGCGGTGCGTTATACCCGGCAGGTCACGCAGGCCTGGTGCCTGTTCTTTTTGCTCAACGGCCTGATCGCGGCCGCGCTTACGCTGTGGGCGCCGTTGGGCTGGTGGACGCTCTACAACGGCGTGATCGCCTATGCCGCGATGGGCGTGCTGTTCGCCCTCGAATGGCTGATTAGACAACGTGTGCGAGGACGCTCATGAACTGGATCAACCTCCAACACCTGCTGCTGCCGCTGGATGCGCCGCGCCAGGTGACCCAAGCCCCTGTCCTGGACCATGCCGAACTGAGCCAGCAGGCACTGCGCCTGGCCGGTGGCCTGCGTGCGCGGGGTGTTCGCCGATTGGCGGTGCACCTGGAGGACGCCGCGCAACTGGCCGCTGCCCTGCTCGGTGCATGGCGGGCCGAGGTTGAGGTCTTGCTGCCGGCCGACCTGCAACCGGCCACACGCGAGCGCTGGAATGCCCACGTAGACCTGTGGCTCACGGATCAGGCTGAGGATACGCTGCCCGACGACCTGTTCGACGCGCCCTTGCCACCTGCCGTTCTGGACTTGGCCCGGTGCCGCATCAGCCTGTGTACCTCCGGGTCCAGCGGCGAGCCCAAGCGCATCGACAAGCAGCTCACGCAACTGGCCAGTGAGGTGAACGCGCTGGAGCACTTGTGGGGCGAGGCTCTGGGCCCTGCCTGGATCATCGGCAGCGTCGCCACCCAGCACATCTACGGGCTTTTGTTCCGCGTGCTGTGGCCCTTGTGCGCCGGGCGTGGTTTCGAGCGCCGTCAATTGCCGTTCCCCGAAGACCTGCAACGGGCCAGCCGCGCCCACCCGGCCTTTGCCTGGGTCGCCAGCCCGGCGCTGCTCAAGCGCATGGGGGAAAACCTCGACTGGCCAGCCCTGCAACCGGTGCGCAAGGTGTTCTCGTCGGGCGGTGAGTTGCCCGCCGATGCGGCCGAGCGCCTGCACCAGCGTCTCGGCCAATGGCCGGCAGAGATCCTCGGCAGCTCGGAGACCGGCGGGATCGCCTGGCGCCAGGGGCAGCCCTTGTGGCAGCCGTTTGCCGGTGTACAGGTCAGCCAGAATGAACAGGGCGCGCTGTGCATCGCCTCGCCCTACCTCCCTGCGGGGCATGTGGAGCACAGCGCCGACGCTGTCGAATTCTCATCAGATGGGCGCTTTCGCTTGCTGGGGCGACTGGATCGGATCGTCAAACTCGAAGAAAAGCGCATTTCGCTGCCCATGCTCGAACAGGCCTTGTGCACGCATCCATGGGTGTCTGAAGCACGCCTTGGCATGATCGAAAACGGCCGGGCCAGCCTCGGCGCCCTGCTGGTGCCGACCCCCGCAGGCTTGCACGCCCTGCGCAACCAGGGGCGGCGGGCCTTGGTCGAGGCCCTGCGCAGCCACCTGGCAGGCCACTGCGAGGCGCTGGCACTGCCCCGCCGCTGGCGCTTGGTGCAGCACTTGCCGCTCAACAGCCAGGGCAAGCTGACCCAGGTTGCGCTGCAGGCATTGCTGCTGGCGCCTCGCAGCATGGCACCGCATGTGCTGGAGCAGCATCGCGAAGGTGACGAACTCCAGCTCAAGCTCGGCGTGCCCCTGGACCTTGCCTGTTTCCCGGGGCATTTTCCCCGCACGCCCGTGTTGCCCGGTGTGGTCCAGATCGACTGGGCCGTCGCGCTGGCCGCTGAGCTGACCGAGTCGCCGCTGCGCTTTGCAGGCATGGAGGTGCTCAAGTTCCAGCAGTTGGTGCGGCCCGGCGATGAGCTGGCGCTGAGCCTTCGCCTGGACAAGGCCCGCGGTAAGCTTTACTTCGCCTTCGCCTGTGCCGGTCAACCGTGCTCGAGCGGCCGGGTTCTGTTGGAGAACGCCTGTGCATAAGCCCTGCGCGGTGATCCCGGTTTACAACCATGAACAGGCCGTTCCGGCGGTCGTGGACGACTTGCTGCGCGCGGGCCTGCCCTGCGTGCTGGTCGACGATGCCAGCGACGCAGGCTGCGCGCAGGTGCTCGCCCGGCTGGCCCAACAGACGAACGTGTTTCTGGTCACCCTCCCCGTCAACCAGGGCAAGGGCGGTGCAGTCATGGCCGGCCTGCGCGAGGCAGCGAGACTGGGCTTCAGTCATGCGTTGCAGGTCGATGCCGACGGCCAGCACGACCTGGGCGATGTGCAGACGTTTCTGGAACACTCCCGTCACGCCCCCCAGGCACTGGTGTGCGGTTATCCACAGTACGACGCCAGTGTGCCCAAAGGGCGGCTGTACGCGCGCTACCTAACCCACGTCTGGGTGTGGATCAACAGCCTGTCGCTGCAGATTCCCGACTCCATGTGCGGGTTTCGGGTCTATCCGCTGCCAGCCACGCTGGCCTTGATCGACACCGTGCGACTTGGCAAGCGCATGGACTTCGACCCGGAAATTCTCGTGCGCCTGGCCTGGCGCAACCAACCAATGCGCTGGCTGCCGACGCGGGTACATTATCCACAGGATGGCCTGTCGCATTTTCGCCTGGTCCACGACAACGCACTGATTTCCAAGATGCACGCCAAGCTGTTCTTCGGCATGCTGGTGCGCGCACCGGCGATCCTCTGGCGTCGGTGGCGGTCATGAGCGAACCGTCGCAGCACTGGGCCGACCACCAGGAGCGGGGCAGCTTCTGGCTGATGAAGCTGACCGCCGCCCTGGTACGGTTGCTAGGCCGCCGCGTGCTCAGCCCATTGATCCACTTGATCGTCGCCTACTTCTTCCTGTTCGGCCGCCGTGCCCGCCGCAGCGCGTGGCAGTACCAGCAACGCTTGCGCCGGTGGAACGCCGGGCAGACGCCTGCCCCTGGCTCATGGCAGGTCTTTCGTCAGTTCATGGCCTTTGCCGAGGCCCTGCTGGACAAGCTTGACGTGTGGAACGGCAAGCTGCGCATCGAGGATATCGAAATCCACGACCCTGCCGGCCTGCGTCAGCAACTGCGCGGCGCACGCGGGCAGATGCTGGTGGGCGCCCACCTGGGCAACCTGGAAGTCTGCCGGGCCCTGGCCGAAATCGGCGAGCAGGTGACCATGAACGTGCTGGTGCACACCCGCCATGCCGAGCGCTTCAACCGCTTGCTGGGCGAGGCGGGCGCCACCAACCTGCGGCTCATCCAGGTCAGCGAGCTGGACCCTGCGGTGATGCTGCAACTGTCCGAGCGCCTGGAGCGCGGTGAATGGCTGGCCATCGCGGGTGATCGCGTGCCGCTGCATGGCGGGCGTACCGTCGAGGTGGACTTCCTGGGCCACCGCGCCGCCTTCCCGCAGGGCCCCTGGTTGCTGGCGGGCATGCTCGAATGCCCGCTCAACCTGCTGTTCTGCCTCAAGCACGACGGCCGCTACCACGTCACCCTCGAGCCCTTTGCCGAACGCCTGCAATGGCGACGCGGCCAGCGCGATGAAGTCATCGCCCAGTGGGCCGCCCGCTACGCCGATCGCCTGGGCCACTACTGCACGCGCGCGCCCCTGCAGTGGTTCAATTTCTACCCTTTCTGGAAGACCGATGACGATGCAAGCGCATGAACCTGTCACGTTCGGCGAATCGCCGCTGGCTATCGAAGACGTCGTGGCGCTGGCCGAAGGCCGTGCCACGGCACACCTGCAGGGCGATGCCGCCTACCGCGAGCGCATTGCCCGCGGGGCGCGCTTTCTCGACACCCTGCTCGACAAGGAAGGGGTGATCTACGGCGTGACCACCGGCTACGGCGACTCCTGTGTCGTGGCCGTGCCGCTGGAACACGTCGAGGCGCTGCCACGCCACCTCTACACCTTCCACGGTTGCGGCCTCGGCAAGCTGCTGGACGCCTCGGCCACACGCGCAGTGCTGGCTGCACGCCTGCGGTCGCTCAGCCACGGGGTATCCGGTGTTCGCCTGGAACTGCTCGAGCGCCTGCGCGACTTCATTGCCCACGACGTCCTGCCGCTGATCCCCGAAGAGGGTTCGGTAGGCGCCAGTGGCGACCTCACCCCGCTGTCCTACGTGGCCGCGACGCTCTCGGGCGAGCGCGAGGTGATGTTCCAGGGCCAGCGCCGCCTCAGCGCCGACGTGCACCGCGAACTGGGCTGGCAGCCCCTGGTGCTCAGGCCCAAGGAAGCCCTGGCCCTGATGAACGGCACGGCAGTGATGACCGGCCTTGCGTGCCTGGCGTTTGCCCGCGCCGATTATCTTCTGCACTTGGCAACCCGCATCACCGCACTGAACGTGGTTGCCCTGCAAGGCAACCCCGAGCATTTCGACGAACGCCTGTTCGCCGCCAAGCCACACCCTGGCCAGGCGCAGGTCGCCGCCTGGCTGCGCCAGGACCTGGCGATCGACGCACCCCTGCCGCCCTTGCACCGCCTGCAGGACCGCTATTCGCTGCGCTGCGCGCCGCACGTCCTGGGGGTACTGGCCGACAGCCTGGGCTGGTTGCGTGGTTTCATCGAGACCGAGCTCAACAGTGCCAACGACAACCCGATCATCGACGGTGATGCCGAGCGCGTGCTGCACGGTGGGCATTTCTATGGCGGGCACATCGCCTTTGCCATGGACAGCCTGAAAACCCTCGTCGCCAACGTGGCCGACCTGCTCGACCGACAACTCGCGCTGGCGGTGGATGTGCGTTACAACCACGGCCTGCCGAGCAATCTGTCGGGCGCACCGGCCGAGCGCGCCATGATCAACCACGGTTTCAAGGCTGTGCAGATCGGGGCCAGCGCCTGGACTGCCGAAGCGCTCAAGCAGACCATGCCCGCCAGCGTGTTTTCGCGCTCCACCGAATGCCACAACCAGGACAAGGTGAGCATGGGCACCATTGCCGCCCGCGATGCCCTGCGGGTCCTGGAGCTGACCGAGCAAGTCGCCGCCGCTGCGTTGCTGGCCGCCAACCAGGGCGTCTGGCTGCGCAGCCAGCAGCCCCAGGCACACGCGCTGCCCCCTGCGCTGGCGCAGATGCACGAGGCGTTGTTGCAGGAGTTCGCGCCGGTCATCGAAGACCGGGCGCTGGAAGGCGAGCTGCGCCACTGCCTGGTGCGCATCGGCCAACGTCACTGGAGGCTGCATGCGTAACCCTGGCGTTTTCCACGTCGACACCGAAGTCATCGTGCCGTTTTTCGATGTCGACAGCATGCATGTGGTCTGGCATGGCCATTATGTGAAGTACCTGGAAGTGGCGCGGTGCGCCCTGCTCGACCGCCTGGCGCACAACTATGTGCAGATGCAGGCCAGCGGCTATGCATGGCCGGTGATCGACCTGCAGCTGCGCTACATGCGCGGCGCCACGTTCGGTCAGCGCCTGGTGGTGCGGGCCAGCCTGGTGGAATGGGAAAACCGCCTGAAGCTGCATTACCTGATCAGCGACACCGTGACCGGTGAGCGCATGACCCGTGCCAGTACGGTTCAGGTGGCCGTGCACATCGACAGCGGCGAAATGCAGCTGGCCTCGCCGCAGGTCATGCTCGACGCCGTGCAGCAGGTGTTGTCATGAGTGCTGCGCTAAGACGGCTGGCCTGCGTGCTGGCAACGTTGGCGGTGCTGATCGTCAGCCCCTTGAGCGCAGCCTTTGACCTGGACGCCCTGCAACACCAGCTCAGCGCACCTGCGGTGGTCAAGGGCCCCTTCATTCAGGAAAAACACCTGCGTGCCCTGCCCCAGCCCTTGCTGAGCGAAGGTGAGTTCGTGCTTGCCCGTGATCATGGCCTGCTCTGGATGCTGCATACGCCACTGCGTCAGGACTACCGGATCGACGCCCATGGCATTGCCCGGCGCGACCCGAGCGGCTGGCAAGTGCTGCCGAGCCGCAGCGCCGGTGCGCAGCAAAACCAGCTGTTCTTTGCCGTGCTGCAAGGTGACAGCACTGGGCTGCAGCGTGATTTCGAACTGGCCTTGAGCGGCGATTCAACCCAGTGGCAACTGCGTCTGACCCCACGCTCGTTGCTGCTCAAGCAAATCTTCAGCCGCATCGATATCAGCGGCGGGCGTTTTGTGCAGCGCATCGAGCTGAGCGAGACCCAAGGCGACAGCACCGTGTTGCGCCTGCCTGAAAGCACCGGCGCTGCCGAGCTGAGCGACATGGAGCGCAGTGACTTTGCCGACTGAACGCCAGTTGCCGCGCCTGTTCGTCTGCCTGCTGCTGATCATGCTGGCCGTGGCCGGCTGGCAGTGGCACCGCGGCGCGCCCTTGTCCGCCGACTTGATGGCGCTGGTACCCGGAGCGACCCAGGATCCGCTGGTGCAACAGGCCGAGCAGCGGATGCAGGAACCGCTGAACCGCGAGTTGCTGCTTCTGGTCGGCCACGCTCAGCGTCAACAGGCAGTGGCGCTGGCACAACGGTTGGCGGAACAGTGGCAGGCCACTGGCCTGTTCGAAAAGGTGCAGTGGAGCCTGGACACCGACCTGCAGGCAGTGCGTGATCAGTTGCTCGAAGGTCGCCTGGCCATGCTGCCGTCATCTGACCGGCAACAATTGCAGCAGGAGCCGGACGCCTTCGTGGCGCAGCGCGTCCAGAGCCTGGTCGATCCCTTCGCAGGGTTCAGCCTCGTGCCAGGCCAGGATGACTGGCTAGGCCTGACCGGGCGTATCCAGAATGCCCAGCCCAAGCCCGCGAACGTGGAACTGGACACCGCCAGCGGTGCCTTGATTGCCCAGGCCGAAGGGGATTACTGGGTGCTGGTGCGCGCGCGCACCCTGGGCAATGCCTTCGACATGCACCTGCCCCTGCAGGTCGCGGACTTGCTGGCCCAGGCGCGTGTGCAGGCAAGCGCTGTCGATGCGCAGTTGCTGGCCGCCAGCGGCCTGCTGCACGCGGCCGCCGGCCAGCAGCAAGCCAGCCGGGAGATCACCTGGGTAGGCGGCGGGGCAACGCTGGGCATCTTGCTGTTGCTATTGCTGGCCCTGCGCAGCGTGCGTGCGCTGCTGGCGTTCCTACCCGTGCTGGTCGGCATGCTGTTCGGTTCAGTGGTGTGCGTGGCGGTGTTCGGCCAGATGCACGTCATGACCCTGGTGCTGGGCTCCAGCCTGATCGGCGTCGCGATCGACTACCCCCTGCACTACCTGACCAAGAGCTGGAGCCTCAAGCCCTGGCAAAGCTGGACGGCCGTGCGCCTGACCCTGCCAGGCATGAGCCTGAGCCTGGCCACCAGTTGCATCGGCTACCTGGCATTGGCCTTCACCCCGTTCCCGGCGCTGACCCAGATTGCCGTTTTCTCCGCCGCTGGCCTGTTGGGCGCCTACCTCAGTGCGGTGTGCCTGGTCCCGGCCCTGCTGAGCAAGGCGCAGCTGCAACCTGCCGATTGGCCAATGCGTATCGCGCAGGCGCTCACCCGCTGGCGTGAGGCATTGCTGCGCAAAGTGCCGAGCGCAGCGCTGTTGGCCCTGCTGCTGTTGTTCTGCGCCAGCGGCCTCTGGCACCTGCAGACCCACAACGACATCCGCCAATGGGTGGGCACGCCGCCGCAACTGTTGCAGCAAGCCCAGGCAGTGGCACGCATCACCGGTTACCAGCCCACCAGCCAGTTCTACCTGGTGCGGGCTGCCGACCAGCAGCAATTGCTCGAACGCACCCAACAGCTTGGGGCCAAGCTCGATGAGTTGGTCGCGCTGGGCAAACTCAAGGGCTACCTGAGCCTCGGACAGCTGGTCGCAACCCCTGCCGAGCAAGCACAGGTGCGCGAGGCCCTGGCCACGCTAACGGCGCATTGGCAGCCGCTGGTGGCGCTCGGCGTTCCCCAGGCGGCCTTGGCCGCTGAAGTCGCGCAACTGCGCGCACTGCCACTGCAGCGTATCGACGACGTGCTGGCAGGCCCGTTGGGCGAGGCATGGCGGCCCTTGTGGCTGGGCAGCACAGGTGACGGCGTGGCTGCCATCGTCAGCCTGCAAGGTTTGTCTGACGCCGCCCTGTTGCAGTTGCAGGCGCAGGGCCTGCCCGGTGTACAGCTGGTTGATCGTCTTGGCGAGCTGAACCAGTTGTTCGCCGCCACCCAGGTCAGCGCAGCGGAACTCAAACTGCTTTCGTGTGCGTTGATTCTGATGCTGCTGGCAGTGCCTTTCGGGTTGCGGGGTTCTTTGCGCATCGTTGCCCTGCCGCTGTTGGCTGCTCTGTGCAGCCTGGCGAGCCTCGGCTGGCTGGGCGAGCCGTTGACACTGTTCAGCCTGTTCGGATTGCTGCTGGTGACGGCCATCAGCGTCGACTACGCCATCCTCATGCATGAGCGCATCGGCGGCGCCGCGGTGAGCCTGCTCGGAACCTTGCTGGCTGCGTTGACCACATGGCTGTCGTTCGGCCTGCTGGCCCTGTCCAGTACGCCGGCAGTCAGCAACTTCGGCATGGCGGTAAGCCTGGGCCTGGTGTTCAGCTTCCTGCTGGCGCCTTGGGCAGCGCCTCGCGAGGGAGCGCACGACCGCTCATGATGATCGCCGTCTTCTGGGCGCTGGCGCTGGCGCTCTTCACCCTGGCCAGCAGGCTGGGCAAGCGCCTCGGGCTGATCCCGATCGTCAGCCATCTGTTGCTGGCAACACTGGTACTCCCTGCCTTGATGGGTCTGTGGGTAACGCCGCACTGGCAATTGGAGGGCACTGCGTTAATCGCACCAGCATGGGTAAAAGCCCTCTACGGCGGCAGTTTCGCCTTGTTGCTCGGTCATATCCTGATCGACGTGCTGGCGCTGCGCCCGGACCGACAGGCGCTGAAACTTGCCGTGCCCAGCTTCCTGCTGCCGTTCCTCTGCGGTATCACCTGCGCGATCTGGGTGATAGGCCTGAGCGGGGTCGGTGCACTGGCACTGGGCCTGGTGTTCGCAATCACCGCCATACCGGTGCTCTACCTCTATCTCCAGGCAATCGACTATCCCCCGGCGGCCAGCCGGCGGTTGTTGCAGGCTGCCATCTTGATCGACCTGGCGTGCTGGCTATTGCTAGGTGTGGGCCAAGGCAGCCTCGATCCCGGCACACTGGCCGTGCCGCTGTTGGCGGCGCTGCTGCCATGGCCGTTGCACGCGCTGGGTCTGCGCGCGCCTTCGCTGTATGGCGCGTTGTTCCTGGTGCTGCTGTTCATTGCCGAACACTACAAGCTCAACGCACTGATCCTGGGGGTTGGCTACCTGGCGTGCCTGGCCTGGCTCAAGGTCGCGGCGGCATTGCCACTGCCAGAGGGGTACAACCGCCGCGTGCAACAGGGCCTGGCGGTCCCCATGATCCTGACCTACGGCGTGGTGCAGATCGATGCCCACCAGGCCCTGGGGCAGTTGGACGCGTGGCAGCTGGTCGCCTTGCTGGTGCTTCCGATCGCCAGCAAGTTGCTGGGCAACTGGCTGGGCCTGTGCTGGGCTGCTGCGTCGCCCGGCGCTGCCGGCAAATGGCGCGAAAGCCTGCTGCTGAACATTCGCGGCCTCAGTGAAATCGTTTTTCTCAACCTGCTGCTGTCCCAGCAGTTGATTACCCCAGCGGTGTACTTCGCGCTCATGCTGATGAGCCTGGTCGCCACTCTGATGCCGGCGCTGGCCGGCCTTCATCGCCTTCCGCTCAACACAGAACCCATGGCAAGGAGCCCGCATGCCAACCCTTGAAACCCAACAACGCCAGGTCCTGGTCATCGGCGCCGGGCCTTCCGGTGCCATCGCGGCGGCCTTGCTCAAGCGCAGCGGGCACGACGTGCTGGTGATCGAGCGTTAGCGCTTCCCGCGCTTTTCCATCGGCGAAAGCCTGCTGGCGCACTGCCTGGACTTCGTCGAAGAGGCGGGCATGCTGGATGCCGTGCAGGCGGCAGGTTTCCAATACAAGAATGGTGCTGCCTTCGCATGGGGCGACGAATACACCGCCTTCGACTTCGGGCAGACCTTCACGCCAGGCAAGACCAGCACCTTCCAGGTGCAGCGTGCTCGCTTCGACCAGATACTGGCCGACCAGGCCCAAGCGCAGGGCGTGGAGATCCGCTACGAGCATGAGGTGGTCAGCGCCGACATGGGCGGGCTACAGCCACAGGTGCGTGTGCGCCGGCCTGATGGCAGCGAGTACGTGTTCCAGGCACAGTTCGTCCTGGATGCCAGTGGCTATGGCCGCGTGCTGCCGCGTCTGCTGGACCTTGAAGCCCCGTCCGCCTTCCCAGTGCGCAAGGCGGTCTTCACGCACATCGAAGACCGCATCGACCACCCCGGCTTCGACCGCGACAAGATCCTCATCACCACCCACCCCGAGCACCGTGACATCTGGTTCTGGACCATCCCCTTCAGTGATGGCCGCACCTCGTTGGGGGTAGTGGCTGCCGCTGAGCGCTTTGCCACTGCCCCTGACGACCTCGATGCGTGCCTGAAGCACTTCGTGGCGCAAGCGCCCGCCCTGGCCAAGGTGCTGGCCAATGCAGTCTGGGACACCCCGGCTCGCACCATCGGCGGCTACTCGGCCAACGTGAAAGCCCTGCATGGGCCGGGTTATGCGCTGCTGGGCAATGCCGCAGAGTTCCTCGACCCGGTGTTCTCCTCCGGGGTCACCATCGCCATGCGCTCTGCCAGCATGGCTGCAGGCCTGCTGCATCGCCAACTGCAAGGGGAGGCAGTGGACTGGCAGAGCGCATTTGCCGAGCCGCTGCAGCGTGGCGTCGACACCTTCCGTGTCTACGTGGAGGGCTGGTACGACGGCAGCTTCCAGGATGTGATCTATCACCCCGGCAGCTCACCGGAGATTCGCGCCATGATCAGCTCCATACTGGCCGGGTATGCCTGGGATACACGTAACCCGTTCGTCGCCGAGCCTCGGCGCCGGCTGCGTACCCTGGCTGAACTGTGCGCAAGGGACACCCCATGACCCAGCGCCCGTTCCTGAGCGAGACTTACGTGGAAGAAACCCGCATCGGGTTTCGCTTCCTGAGCAGCCACACCTGGCAGCATCACGTGCTGCGGGTGGCGATCGATGACCTCGCCCGACTCTTCGCAGGCGCCCTTCCCCAGGCGCCGGTTCTGCTCGATGCCGGCTGCGGGCAGGGCAAGTCGTTCAAACACCTGCAACGGGTATTCGCCCCCTCCAGGCTGCTGGGCACCGACGCCGATCCGCACAGCCTCGACCTCAGCGCAGCCGAGGCCAAGCGGCTGGGCATCGAGGTGGAATTGTCTGGCGGTGACTGCGCCAGCCTGCCCTACCCCGATGCCAGCATCGATGTGCTGTTCTGCCATCAGACCTTTCATCACCTGGTCGAACAGGAAAAGGCCCTGGCCGAGTTCTACCGCGTACTCAGACCGGGCGGCTACCTGCTGTTCGCAGAATCCACCCAAGCCTATATCGATACCTGGGTGATTCGCTGGTTCTTCCGTCACCCCATGCACGTGCAGAAAAGCGCCGAAGGTTATCTGCACATGCT
The DNA here is from genome assembly GCF_002420785.1 of Pseudomonas sp. UBA5666. Taxonomy (NCBI): domain Bacteria; kingdom Pseudomonadati; phylum Pseudomonadota; class Gammaproteobacteria; order Pseudomonadales; family Pseudomonadaceae; genus Pseudomonas; species Pseudomonas sp. UBA5666. The sequence goes on from NZ_DIIQ01000002.1 coordinate 73,290, forward strand.
GCGCATGCAGGGGTTCGCGTTCGGGCCCGACAACGTGTCCTATCCCTACCTGTGGTGGAGCCGGGCCAAGGACTTCGGCCTGCTGGAGCGTCTGGGCCTGCGCAAGCCACCTCCCGTTGGCGAACGCGATGAAACGCTGGTCAATGTCGTGGCTCGCAAGCCCTTGGAGCACGCATGAAAACCTGGATGGCGCTAGTCCTTTGCCTGATGCTCGGTGCCTGCGCCGCCAGGGCCCCGCTGCCCGCATCCCCCCCGGCGCTTGCCCTGCCGCAGCAACTGCATGTGGAGCGTACCCAGGCCGGTCAGCGCCAGGACTGGCTGCTGGTGATCCAGGACGAGGGTGGCCGCCTGCGCTGGTCGCTGCTCGACCTGCTGGGTATTCCCCAGGCGCGACAAGTGCTGGACGGCCAGCAGTGGCAGGCCGACGGCTTGCTGCCACCCGACCCGGCGGCCCGCGAGTTGTTCGCCGCCGTGCTGTTCGCCCTCACGCCACAGGACCAGTTGGCCCGGTCGTATCCCCAGGCCCGGCAGGAGCAGGGGCAGCGTTGGCTGGGCAAGCGCTGGCGAGTGACCTACCGCACGGCCCACGCCTTCGACTTGCACTTGGACCAAGGCCTGCGCTATGTAGTCGCCCCCCTGCCCCGTGAGCACACACCATGACCGCCTACCTCAATGCCCTGGGCCTGATCTGCGCCCTTGGCCATGGCCAGGCCGAGGTCGCCGCACGCCTGTTCGCCGGCGACTGCTCGGGAATGCGGCCGGCCGCAGGCTGGATCCCCGAGCGCCAGCCTCCGGTGGGAGCCGTGATGCAGCCACTGCCAGCCGTCCCCTTGCCGGAGCAGCACAGTCGCAACAACCAGCTGCTGTACGCCGCCGCGTTGCAGATAGAGCCCGCCCTGCGCCAGGCGATCGCACAATACGGCGCCCACCGTGTTGGGGTGGTCCTGGGCACCAGCACTTCGGGCATCGCCGAAGGCAGTGCCGCCATTGGCCACTTCCTGGCGGGCGGCCACTTCCCGGCCGATTATCACTATGACCAGCAAGTGTTGAGCGCGCCGGCCGACTTTCTCGCCGACTGGCTGCAACTCGGCGGCCCGGCCTATGTGATTTCAACCGCGTGTACCTCCAGCGGCCGAGCACTGCTGAGCGCTCGGCGCCTGCTGGACCTGGGCGTGTGCGATGCAGTGCTGTGCGGCGGCGTGGATAGCCTCTGTCACCTCACGCTCAATGGGTTCAGCGCCCTGGAAGCGATCAGCGAGCACCGCTGCAATCCGCTCTCGGCCAACCGCGACGGCATCAATATCGGCGAGGCCGCCGCCTTGTTCTTGATGACCCGCACACCCGAAGCGCAAGGCGAGCGCATCGCCTTGCTCGGCGCGGGCGCCAGTTCCGACGCGCACCACATCTCCGCGCCCGACCCAACTGGCGCCGGTGCCTTGCAGTGCATGGGCAAAGCGCTGGACAATGCGGGGCTTGAGCCCGCGCACATCCATTACCTGAACCTGCACGGCACCGCCACGCCCCATAATGACGCCATGGAAAGCCTGGCCGTCGATACCCTGTTCGGCGCCGGTCTGCCCTGCTCATCCAGCAAGCCGATGACGGGCCACACCCTGGGCGCTGCCGGTGCGCTCGAGGCAGCGTTCTGCTGGCTGAGCCTGAGCAGGCACAACCCGTTGGGTTTGCTGCCGCCGCACGTGTGGGACGGTCAGCCCGACCCTGCCCTGCCTGAACTGACCCTGGTCGACGGCAGCCAGCGCCTGGCAACCCATGGCCCACGCCGACTGATGAGCAACTCGTTCGCCTTCGGCGGCAACAACGTCAGCCTGATTCTTGGAGACACCGCATGATCACCTGGCCCCTGGCCGAGCTGCTGCCCCATGCTGGCGACATGATCCTGATCGATCACATCGAGCATTGTGACGAGGAGCAGATCAGCACCCGCACCACCGTACGGCCCGGCGCACTGTTCAATCGCGCCGATGGCAGCCTGCCGGCCTGGTTCGGCATCGAATTGATGGCCCAGAGCGTGGCCGCCTATGCCGGCTGTCGGGCACGGCGCAATGGGCAAGCCGTCGAGCTGGGTTTCCTGCTCGGTGCCCGCAAGTACTCGTGCGATGTCGAGTCTTTTCCGGCCGGCGCCCAATTGCATGTGCACGCCCAGCGTTCGCTCGAAGACGAGAACGGCATGGGCGTTTTCGAATGTCACCTGCGCGGCCCCGGCATCCACGCCACCGCCCGCCTGAATGTGTACCGCCCGCCGCAAGCGGCCAGCTACCTGGCCGAAGCGGGCCCTGAGGAGCCCCTGTCATGACTGATACCATTCTGGTGACCGGTTCGAGCCGTGGAATCGGCCGCGCCATCGCCCTGCGCTTGGCCCGCTCGGGCTACGACCTGGTGCTGCATTGCCGCAGCGGCCGGGCCGACGCCGACGCGGTGGCCGATCAAGTGCGCGCGTTGGGGCAGCAGGCGCGGGTATTGCAGTTCGACATCGGCGAACGTGCCGCCTGCCGCACAGCGCTCGAAGCCGACGTGGAGGCCCACGGCGCCTATTACGGCGTGGTGTGCAATGCCGGCCTGACCCGCGACGGCGCTTTCCCGGCGCTGACCGACGAGGATTGGGACCAGGTGCTGCGGACCAACCTGGACGGTTTCTACAATGTGCTGCAGCCGCTGACGATGCCCATGATCCGCCGCCGTGCGCCGGGTCGCATCGTCTGCATCACCTCGGTTTCGGGGCTCATCGGCAACCGCGGGCAGGTCAACTACAGCGCGTCGAAGGCGGGCCTGATCGGGGCGGCCAAGGCCCTGGCAATCGAATTGGGCAAGCGGCGCATCACCGTCAACTGCGTAGCGCCCGGGCTGATCGACACCGCCATGCTCGACGAACATGTGCCGGTAGACGAACTGATGAAGATGATCCCTGCCGGGCGCATGGGCACCGCTGAAGAGGTAGCGGGCGCCGTCAACTTCCTCATGTCGCCGGAGGCCAGCTACATTACCCGCCAGGTGCTGGCGGTCAACGGGGGGCTGTGCTGATGCGTCGCGTGGTCGTCACCGGCATGGCCGGCATCACCTCGCTGGGCAACGACTGGGCAACCATTGCCGGTCATTTCGCCAGCCAACGCAGTGGTATCCGCCGCATGGACGAGTGGGACCGCTTCGAGGAAATGAACACGCGCCTGGCAGGGCCCATCGATGATTTCAAGGTCCCGGCGCACTGGACGCGCAAGCAGCTTCGCAGCATGGGCCGGGTGTCCCGCCTGGCCGTTGGCGCCGCCGAACAGGCCCTTGCCGATGCAGGCCTGCTCGGCGACCCGAGCATTCGCGACGGCCGCATGGGCGTGGCCTGCGGCTCGTCCACCGGCAGCACCGACGAGATCAAGGCGTTCGGCAACATGCTGCTCAACTCGGTGGCCGACGGGCTCAATGCCAACTCCTATGTGCGCATGATGCCGCACACGACCGCCGCCAACATCAGCATTTTCTTCGGCCTGACCGGGCGCCTGATCCCCACGTCCAGTGCCTGCACCAGCGGCAGCCAAGGCATCGGTTATGCCTACGAAGCCATCAAGTACGGCCGCTTGCCGATGATGCTGGCCGGCGGTGCCGAAGAGCTGTGCCCGACCGAGGCCATGGTCTTCGATGCGCTCTATGCCACCAGCCTCAAGAACGACACACCGCACCTCAGCCCGCGCCCCTACGACTGCGGCAGGGATGGCCTGGTGATCGGCGAAGGTGCCGGCATGCTGGTGCTCGAAGCGCTTGAGCATGCACAGGCGCGGGGCGCGAAGATTCATGCCGAGATCATCGGTTTCGGCAGCAATGCCGACGGTCAGCACACGACCCGGCCTGAACAGTCGACCATGCGCAGGGCCATGGAGCTGGCGCTCGAAGACGCAGGCCTGGCCCCGGAGGCGATTGGCTATGTGAACGGCCATGGCACCGCCACCGAGCAAGGCGACATCGCCGAAACCCTGGCCACCAGCGGCCTGTTCGGCCCACGCATGCCCATCAGTTCGCAGAAGAGCTTCCTGGGCCATACGCTGGGGGCGTGCGGTGCACTGGAGTCCTGGTTCAGTATCGAGATGATGAACAGCGACCGCTATGTGCACACGCTGAACCTGGACGCGGTAGACCCTCGCTGCGGCGAACTGGATTACCTGCGGGGTGAGTTTCGCCATATGAACCACGGGTTTGTGATGAACAACAATTTTGCCTTTGGCGGGGTCAACACATCGCTGATCTTCCGCCGCTGGCCCTGACCCTCGATAGGAGCGCAAGGAATGTCCTCACTGCTACGCGCCGCTGCACTAGGGCTGGTACTGGCCGGCATTGCCGGCTGTACCTCCAAACCGGTGCTCAACCCCTCGGAACAATTGGCTGCTGCCACCCCTTACACCCAGCAGCAGGTCCAGCAGGCGATCCTCAAGGCCATCGTCGAGCGTGGCTGGACGGCCCGGTCGGTCGGCGCTTCGGTCATTCAGGCTGACATCACCGTGCGCAATACCTTCTACGCCGCCGTGGACATCCACTACAGCGCCAGCCAGTTCCGCATCGATTATCGCGACAGCCGCGAACTGGGGTATGACGGCGGCAAGATCCACCGTAACTACAACCGCTGGGTCTACAACCTGGACCGCAGCATCGTGCGCCAGCTCAACGCACTGTCCGCCGATCAGCTTCTGCAACGCAGCAACGCCTCATCCAACCACTGACCAAGGAAGAACCCGATGCGCTTGAAAACCCTGACCGCCGCTACCGCCCTGCTGCTGGCTGCCCTGCCCGGCCTGAGCCAGGCCCGCGACACGGCGTTGTACCTGCCGTTCGAAAAGGTGGTGCAGCAGATGCTTGCCGAGAAGAAGCTCGATGGCTCGGTCAAATTCTACCTGGCCGGCGTAAAGCCGCGCGGCAAGGTCACCGTGATCAGCCCTAACTCGGTCACCAACAAGAAAACCAACGCCTTCAATAAGAGTGACGAGGCTGCCTGCGAGTGGGCCCTGCAGTCCGCGTTGCTGACCTTGCAGGACGCTGCCCGCAAGGCCAACGCCAATGCGGTGACGAACATCGCCAGCTACTACAAGCGCAACGAACGCAAGGACGCTTCCACTTACGAATGCCACGCCGGTGCAGTGATTGCCGGTGTTGCGCTCAAGGGTGACCTGGCCCGCGTCAACTGATGATCCGCTCTGCTCAACGGTCAGGTTTCACCCCTGAACCTGCCCGGTGAGCAGCTCGGCAAACGCCTGAGCCATCGCTGACCTGCGGGACTGGCGCTGTACCAGCCAGACCGCCGAGGTGGCCTGCTCGTCCAGCAAGGTGCGATACACCACGCCCTCAATGCGCATGCGCTGATAGGACGCCGGCAGCACCGACACCCCAAGCCCCGCCGACACCAGGCCGATGATGGTCATGGCCTCCCCTGCCTCCTGCGCAAAGTGGGGACTGAAACCCGCCTGCCGCGCCAGCTCCAGTAACTGCGCGTACAAACCACTGCCGTAGCTACGCGGAAAGAACACGAAGGGCTCGTGGGCCAACGCTGCCAGGTGCACACCCTGTTCGGCGCCGTTGGCCAGCGCATGAGAGGCGTTGATCACTGCCACCAAGGGCTCACGAAACAGCTCGGTCGCCACCAGGCCGTCTGCCAGCGGCATGGGCCGCATTAGCCCCACTTCGATGGACTCGTCGAATACGCCCTGCGCCACTTCGCGGCTGCTCATTTCCATGAGGTTCAGGTGCACGGCAGGAAAGCGCTGCCGGAATGCATGAATCGCCTTGGGAATTTTCGATGTGAACGGTGCCGAGGAGGTGAAGCCGATCTTCATCTCACCCAGTTCGCCCAACTGTGCGCGCCGGGCGACATCAGCGGCCTTTTCGACCTGCGCCAACACCTGGCGAGCCTCTTCCAGAAACAGTCGCCCGGCCTCGCTGAGCTCGACACGGCGGTTGGTCCGCTCGAACAGCCGCGCCCCGAGTTCTTGCTCGAGCGCCAGAATCTGCTGGCTAAGCGGCGGCTGCGAAATGCCCAGGTGCTGAGCCGCCCGGCCGAAGTGCAATTCTTCGGCAACCGCGACGAAATAGCGTAAATGGCGCAGCTCCATCACCCCCCTCATAGGTCGTGAAACGTCTTAATTAGGTCGAACAATATATTGGACCTAATTATTAGCCAGCTATATGATTTTTTCACTGCCTCTGAGGTACTTGCCTGTGAAAACCGCTGTAGCCCTTGTAGCCACCAAACCCGAACCCGAGCCCGTGACCTCGAACGACGCCTGGATCGAAAAAGGCACGCCGGCCTTCATGAGAACGGTGCTGGCGCTGTTCAGCGGCGGCTTCGCTACCTTTGCCCTGCTTTACTGCGTCCAACCGATGATGCCCTTGCTGTCGAAGGAGTTCGGCATCAACGCTGCACAGAGCAGCCTGGTGCTTTCGGTTTCGACCGGCATGCTGGCGCTCGGTCTGCTGGTCACAGGCCCGATTTCCGACCGCATCGGCCGCAAGCCGGTAATGGTGGCGGCGCTGGGCTGCGCGGCCTTGTCCACGATAGCCAGCGCGGTGATGCCGACCTGGGAGCTGGTCCTGGCAACCCGGGCACTGGTCGGGTTGTCGTTGAGCGGGCTGGCGGCGGTGGCCATGACCTACCTCAGTGAAGAAATCCACCCACAGCACATCGGCCTGGCCATGGGCCTGTACATCGGCGGCAATGCCATCGGCGGCATGTGCGGACGCCTGATCACTGGCGTGCTGATCGATTTCGTCAGCTGGCACGCGGCACTGCTCACCTTGGGAAGCCTGGCGTTGCTGGCGGCGATCGTGTTCTGGAAGGCATTGCCCGAGTCGCGCAACTTCCAGCCCCAGACCCTGAACCCACGCACGCTGGTCAACGGGTTCCTCATGCACTTCAAGGACGCCGGCTTGCCCTGGCTGTTCCTCGAAGCCTTCCTGCTCATGGGCGCCTTCGTCACTCTGTTCAACTACATCGGCTACCGCTTGCTGGCCGAGCCTTATCACATGAACCAAGCCCTGGTGGGGTTGCTGTCGGTCGTCTACCTGTCCGGCATCTACAGTTCGGCCCAGGTGGGCGCACTGGCTGACAGGCTGGGGCGGCGCAAGGTGTTCTGGGCCAGCATCGTGGTCATGGGCGGCGGCTTGCTCATGACCCTGACCCAGCCGCTGTCACTGATCATCCTGGGCATGCTCGTCTTCACCTTCGGCTTCTTCGGGGCTCACTCGGTGGCCAGCAGCTGGATCGGGCGCCGGGCGCTGAAAGCCAAGGGCCAGGCCTCTTCGCTGTATCTGTTCTGCTATTACGCCGGTTCAAGCGTGGCGGGCACGGCGGGCGGGGTGTTCTGGCATCATTGGGGCTGGAATGGTATTGGCCTGTTCATTGGGAGCTTGCTGGCGGTGGCCCTGATGGTGGCGTTGCGCCTGAGCACCTTGGCGCCAAAGGCCGCCTGAAGGCTGGGGGCAGGCCGGTTCACGGCGCGGCGGACTCGCCAAGAACCGGCCTGCCTGCGACAGGAGTGCTGGATCAGTTGATGATCTCGACACGGTCCACGTCCACCTCGCGGCTCATCAAGTGTTTCTCGACTTCACCAGTGAGCTTGACCTTGGTCTTGTCATTGAATGGCGTGGCTGGCAGGTCCTCGTCATCGATCTCGACCGTGATGGTGCCGGTGCTGTCCTTGAATTCGTATTTGTCATCGTTGTCGAGCTTGCGGGTTACGTAGCCCTGCAAGACCACCGGGGTATCGTCTGCGGCCTCGCTGGCAGCGGCCACGGTGGAAATCGACTGCGCGCCAGGGCCGGTGTAGCCACCTGAAGCCAATGCAGCGGTGCTGAACAGGGGGGCAAGGATCAGGGCAAGATAGCGTGCTTTCATGGGGGCGGGTCCTATCTGTGTTGGAGTAGGACCAGCCTAGCGAGCACCGCTGAATTGAAACTTAATGCGACAGCCTTGCTGCATTCAGCCCCAGTCGGGCCATGCAGCGTAATGCGCTGTCACAACCGGTTCACTGGTGATACTGCGCCGACAGCTCGTGCACGGCATTGATGAAGGCGCCCGCGTTTTCAGGATCGACCTCCGGCGTGATGCCGTGGCCCAGGTTGAACACATGGCCGCTGCCATGGCCGTAGCTGGCCAGGATGCGCGCCACTTCCGCACGAATGGCCTGCGGCCGGGCATACAGGACGGTCGGGTCCATATTGCCCTGCAAGGCGACCTTGTCACCTACCCGGCGACGGGCATCGCCGATGTCGCAGGTCCAGTCCAGCCCCAGGGCATCGGCCCCGGCATCGGCAATGCTTTCCAGCCACAGGCCACCGTTCTTGGTGAACAGGATGACGGGGACTTTGCGCCCGTCATGTTCGCGAATCAGGCCGCTGACGATTCTGCGCATATAGGCCAGGGAGAATTCCTGATAGGCCGCCGACGACAGGTTGCCGCCCCAGGTATCGAAGATCTGCACGGCCTGGGCTCCGGCCAGGATCTGCCCATTGAGGTACGTGGTTACCGACTGCGCCAGTTTGTCCAGCAACAGGTGCAGTGCCTGTGGGTTGTCGTAGGCCATGGCCTTGGTCTTGCGGAAATCCTTGGAGGAGCCGCCTTCGACCATGTAGGTGGCCAGGGTCCAGGGGCTGCCGGAGAAGCCGATCAGAGGCACGCGGCCATTGAGTTCGCGGCGGATGGTACTGACCGCGTCCATCACATAGCCCAGGTCCTTCTGCGCGTCGGGAACAGGCAGCGCCTCGATGTCGGCCGGGGTGCTGACCACCTTCCGAAAACGCGGACCTTCACCGGTTTCGAAATACAGGCCCAGGCCCATGGCGTCCGGGATGGTGAGGATGTCCGAGAACAGGATCGCCGCATCCAGCGGGTAACGGTCCAGCGGCTGCAGGGTCACTTCGCAGGCGAACTGCGGGTTCTTGCACAGGCTCATGAAGTCGCCGGCCTTGGCGCGGCTGGCGCGGTACTCCGGAAGATAGCGGCCGGCCTGGCGCATCATCCATACCGGGGTGACGTCAACGGGTTGCTTGAGCAGAGCACGCAGGAAACGGTCGTTCTTCAGGGCAGTCATGTCGGCATCCGGAAAAATAGTGGGGGCATTTTCTCAGACACCGACACAAAAGGCACGGTCGGGGCCATGCGTTTTGTTTTTTGCGTGCTTCAGGTCAAGCATTCCTGGGCAAGCCCGGGCGTCTGCCCCAGGCAAATGAGGCCGCCCAGCGACCCCACCTTACCTGCCAGGGCGCTTAGACTTCCAGGTAGTCCAGAATGCCTTCTGCAGCGGTACGCCCTTCGAAAATCGCGGTCACGACCAGGTCCGACCCGCGCACCATGTCGCCACCGGCGAACACTTTCGGGTTGCTGGTCTGATGCTTGAACCTGCTCTTCTCCGGCGCCACGACACGGCCCTGGCTGTCGAGCTGGATATCGTGCTGCTCGAACCAGGAGGCGGGGCTGGGGCGGAAGCCGAACGCGATCACCACCGCATCGGCCGGCAGGATCTCTTCAGAACCCGGGATTGGCTCCGGGCTGCGGCGCCCGCGCGCATCAGGCTCGCCCAGACGGGTCTCGACCACCTTCACGCCCTCCACCTTGTCCTCGCCAACGATGGCGATGGGCTGGCGGTTGTAGAGGAACTTCACCCCTTCTTCCTTGGCGTTCTTCACTTCCTTGCGCGAACCCGGCATGTTGGCTTCGTCGCGGCGGTAGGCACAGGTCACCGTCTGGGCACCCTGGCGAATCGAGGTACGGTTGCAGTCCATGGCCGTGTCGCCACCGCCCAGGACCACGACTTTCTTGCCCTTCATGTCGACGAAATCTTCAGGCGACTTCTCGAAGCCCAGGTTGCGGTTGACGTTGGCGATCAGGAAATCGAGGGCATCGTGCACCCCTGGCAGGTCTTCGCCAGGGAAGCCGCCTTTCATGTAGGTATAGGTACCCATACCCATGAAGACCGCGTCGTACTCGGCCAGCAACTGTTCCATGGTCACGTCCGTGCCCACGTCAGTGTTGAGGCGGAACTCGATACCCATGCCGGTGAAGACTTCGCGGCGATTGCTGAGCACGCTCTTTTCGAGCTTGAACTCAGGGATACCGAAGGTCAGCAAGCCGCCGATTTCAGGATTCTTGTCGAACACCACGGGCGTCACGCCAGCGCGCACCAGCACGTCTGCGCAGCCCAGACCAGCCGGGCCGGCACCGATGATGGCCACGCGCTTGCCGGTAGGCTTGACCTTGGACATGTCCGGGCGCCAGCCCATGGCGAAGGCCGTGTCGGTGATGTACTTCTCCACCGAGCCGATGGTCACGGCGCCGAAACCGTCGTTCAGGGTGCAGGCGCCTTCACACAGACGGTCCTGTGGGCATACGCGCCCACAGACTTCGGGCAAGGTGTTGGTCTGGTGCGACAGCTCGGCGGCCGCCAGGATGTTGCCCTCGGACACCAGCTTCAACCAGTTGGGGATGAAGTTGTGCACAGGGCACTTCCACTCGCAATACGGGTTACCGCAGCCCAGGCAACGGTGCGCCTGTTCAACGGACTGCTGCGGCTTGAAGGGTTCGTAGATTTCCACGAACTCTTTCTTGCGCTGGCGCAGCAATTTTTTCTTCGGGTCCTTGCGGCCCACTTCGATGAACTGGAAGTCGTTGTTCAGACGTTCAGCCATTTTTCAAAACCTCTTAACAGCAGCCGCACGCTACACGCTGCAAGCCGCAAGACGATCACTTGAGCCGGGCAAACCCTGGGCTGCTCCGGTCGAGCGCCCAGGGTTGGTCACGTGCAGCTGTTTACTGCGGGTTGGCGCGGGTGCTGGACAGCAGTTGCTTGAGGTTGGCGGCCTTGGGCTTGACCAACCAGAAACGTCGTACGTAGTCGTCCAGGTTTTCGGAAAGCTCGCGCCCCCACTCGCTGCCGGTTTCATCCACATACTCGGCAAGAACCCGCGCCAGGTGGCTGCGGTAAGCCTCCATCGCTTCACCACTGATGCGCTGGATTTCCACCAGTTCGTGGTTGAGCTTGTCGACGAAGCTGTTGTCCATGTCGAGCACGTAGGCGAAGCCGCCCGTCATGCCAGAGCCGAAGTTGTAACCGGTCTTGCCCAGGACGCAGACGAAGCCGCCGGTCATGTACTCACAGCAGTGATCACCAGTGCCCTCTACCACGGCGTGGGCACCAGAGTTGCGAACAGCGAAGCGCTCGCCCGCCGTACCGGCAGCGAACAGCCTGCCACCGGTGGCGCCGTACAGGCAGGTGTTGCCGACGATTGCGCTGTGCTGGGTTTCGAACGGGCTGCCGGCCGGCGGCACGATGGTGACCTTGCCACCGGTCATGCCTTTGCCGACGTAGTCGTTGGCATCACCCTCGAGGTACAGGTTCAGGCCACCGGCGTTCCAGACGCCGAAGCTCTGGCCTGCGGTGCCTTTGAAACGGAACGTGATCGGCGTACCGGCCATGCCCTGGTTGCCGTACAACCGCGCGATCTCACCGGACACACGCGCACCGATGGAACGGTCGCAGTTGCAGATGTCGAGCGCGAACTCGCCACCGGCCTGGTCACGCACCGCCGGCATGGCCATTTCGACCATCTTCTCGGCAAGCTCGCCCTTGTCGAAAGGCGGGTTCCTGTCCACCTCACAGAACTGCGGCTTGTCGGCCGCAATGTGCGAGCTGCCCAACAGCGGGGTCAGGTCCAGGTGGTGCTGACGCTCGGTGTCGCCCGGCAGCACTTCGAGCAGGTCGGTGCGCCCGATCAGCTCCCCAAGGCTGCGTACGCCTAGCCTTGCCAGCCACTCACGGGTTTCCTCGGCAACGAAGGTAAAGAAGTTGACGACCATGTCGACCGTGCCGATGTAGTGATCCTTGCGCAGCTTGTCGTTCTGGGTAGCCACGCCGGTTGCGCAGTTGTTCAGGTGACAGATACGCAGGTACTTGCAACCCAGCGCGATCATTGGCGCAGTGCCGAAGCCGAAGCTCTCGGCCCCCAGGATGGCCGCCTTGATGACGTCCAGGCCGGTTTTCAGGCCGCCGTCGGTCTGCACCCGCACCTTGCCGCGTAAATCGTTGCCACGCAGGGTCTGATGAGTCTCGGCCAGGCCCAGTTCCCATGGCGCGCCCGCATACTTGATCGAGGTCAGTGGCGACGCACCCGTGCCGCCGTCGTAGCCCGAGATGGTGATGAGGTCGGCATAGGCCTTGGCCACGCCAGCGGCGATGGTACCGACACCCGCCTCGGCCACCAGCTTGACCGAAACCAGCGCCTGCGGATTGACCTGCTTGAGGTCATAGATCAGCTGCGCCAAGTCTTCAATCGAGTAGATGTCGTGGTGCGGTGGAGGCGAGATCAGCGTCACGCCCGGTACGGCGTAGCGCAGCTTGGCGATCAGGCCGTTGACCTTGCCGCCGGGCAGCTGACCGCCCTCGCCGGGCTTGGCGCCCTGGGCCACCTTGATCTGCAAGACTTCGGCATTGACCAGGTATTCAGGGGTCACGCCAAAGCGGCCGGTTGCCACCTGCTTGATCTTGGAACTCTTGAGGGTGCCATAGCGCGCCGGGTCTTCTCCGCCTTCGCCGGAGTTGGAGCGCGCGCCCAGGCGGTTCATCGCCTCGGCCAAGGCTTCGTGAGCTTCTGGAGACAGCGCACCCAGCGAGATACCGGCAGAGTCGAAGCGCTTGAGGATGGCGTCGAGCGGTTCGATCTGCTCCAGCGGCAACGGCTGGTCAGCCACTTTGACCTTCAACAGGTCGCGGATCATCGACACCGGGCGCTGATCGACCAGCGTGGTGTACTCCTTGAACTTGGCGAAGTCGCCCTGCTGCACGGCGGCCTGCAGGGTGTTGACCACGTCGGGGTTGTAGGCGTGGTATTCGCCACCATGGACGAACTTCAGCAAGCCACCTTGCTGAATCGGCTTGCGTACGCTCCAGGCCTCGGCAGCCAACAGCTTCTGGTCACTTTCCAGATCGACGAAGCGCGCACCCTTGATACGGCTCGACACACCCTTGAAGCTCAGCCCGACCACTTCCTCGGCAAGGCCGATGGCTTCGAACAACTGAGCGCCCCGGTAGGAGGCGACCGTGGAGATGCCCATCTTCGACAGGATCTTGAGCAGGCCTTTGGAGATGCCCTTGCGGTAGTACTTGAACACCTCGTCCAGATCGCCCAGCACTTCGCCAGTGCGGATCAGGTCGGCCAGCACTTCATAGGCCAGGTACGGGTACACCGCCGAAGCCCCGAAGCCCAGCAGCACGGCGAAGTGGTGCGGGTCACGGGCGGTGGCGGTTTCCACCAGGATGTTGCTGTCGCAACGCAGGCCTTGCTCGGTCAAGCGGTGATGCACTGCACCTACGGCCAGCGAAGCATGTACCGGCAGCTTGTCAGGGGCGATGTGGCGGTCGCTGAGTACCAGTTGCGTCTTGCCCGCGCGCACGGCTTCTTCTGCCTGGTCGGCGATGTTGCGGATAGCCGCTTCCAGCCCAACGGCCTCTTCGTAGTTCAGGTCGATCAGCTGGCGCTCGAAGCCGTCACGCTCCAGGTTCATCAGCGAGCGCCACTTGGCCGGCGAGATGACGGGCGAGCTCAGGATGACGCGCGAGGCATGCTCCGGCGACTCCTGGAAAATGTTGCGCTCGGCGCCTAGACAGATCTCAAGCGACATCACGATCGCTTCGCGCAGCGGGTCGATCGGCGGGTTGGTGACCTGGGCGAACTGCTGGCGGAAGAAATCGTATGGCGAGCGCACGCGCTGCGACAGCACGGCCATCGGCGTGTCGTCCCCCATCGAACCGACCGCTTCCTGGCCCTGTTCACCCAAGGGGCGCAGCACTTGGTCACGCTCCTCGAAAGTGACCTGGAACATCTTCATGTACTGCTTGAGCTGGTCAGCGTCGTAGCTGGCCACACCCTGGTCGTCGGTCAGGGTCGCCTGAATCCGCGTGGCGTGCTGACGCAGCCAGCGCTTGTACGGGTGGCGGGACTTGAGACGGTCATCGATGGCATCGGTGTCGAGGATCTGTCCGGTTTCGGTGTCCACCGCCAGGATCTGCCCGGGTCCGACGCGGCCTTTGGCCAGTACTTCATCGGGCTGATAGCCCCACACCCCGATTTCCGAGGCAATGGTGATGTAGCCGTTGGTGGTGGTGACCCAACGCGCCGGACGCAGCCCATTGCGATCGAGCAGGCACACTGCGTGGCGACCTTCGGTCATCACGATGCCGGCCGGGCCGTCCCAGGGTTCCATGTGCATGGAGTTGTATTCATAGAAGGCGCGCAGGTCGGCATCCATGGTCTCGACGTTCTGCCAGGCTGGCGGCACCAGCATGCGCACGCCACGGAACAGATCGATACCGCCGGTCACCATCAGTTCGAGCATGTTGTCCATGCTCGACGAGTCTGAGCCGACGCGGTTGACCAGCGGGCCTAGCTCCTCGAGATCGGGGATCTGGTCATTGGCGAACTTGGTACGCCGGGCCATGGCCCAGTTGCGGTTACCTGTGATGGTATTGATTTCGCCGTTATGGGCAAGGAAGCGGAAGGGCTGCGCCAGCGGCCACTTCGGCAGGGTGTTGGTGGAGAAGCGCTGGTGGAACACGCAAATCGCGGTTTGCAGGCGCTCGTCGCTCAGGTCCGGGTAAAACGCAGCCAGGTCCCGCGGCATCATCAAGCCTTTGTAGATGATGGTCTTGTGCGAGAAGCTGCAAATGTAGTGGTCGGCGTCATGGGCATTGGCTACCGACGAACGGCGGCGGGCGCTGAACAGCTTGATGGCCAATTCCTGGTCGCTCAGGCCGTCGCCGCCGATGAACACCTGCTCGATTTGCGGCAAGCGTTCCAGGGCTAGGCGACCCAGCACGCTGGTGTCGATCGGCACCTTGCGCCAGCCCACCAGTTGCAGGCCGGCCGCGCGGATTTCACGGTCCATGTTGGCGCGGGCCGCTTCTGCCTTTATCGGATCCTGGTTGAAGAACACCATGCCGACGGCGTACTGCCTGGGCAGTTCGACGGCAAAATGTTCCTGGGCCATGGCACGCAGGAACTGATCGGGCTTCTGCATCAACAGCCCGCAACCGTCGCCGGTCTTGCCGTCGGCGTTGATACCGCCGCGGTGCGTCATGCAGGTCAATGCCTGCATGGCGGTTTGCAGAAGGTGGTGGCTGGGCTCGCCCGTCATATGGGCGATCAGGCCGAAACCACAGTTGTCCTTGAATTCTTCGGGATGGTACAGACCTGTTTTCATAGACACATTCTCACCAGGTTCACCCCTCAACGGAGGCAAATCTCTTTTTTTAACAACCACTTACCATCCACGCCGATCAAACGCCAGCTTTTTTGCGGTGGCCATGGAAAACCATTGTTGCACAGCGACAGCGACACTCACAAATTTTCATGTCTCACCATTGAAAATTTATGTCGCATTTTTGAATGTATTGATGCCGCCAACCATGTGGCAACTTCGCTGGACTCTGAAGCGATTCAGCCAGGACTGCATGGGCGGCTTGTGGCCGGCAGCCCGGGACAGAAAAGCCTGCCGCGCTCAGGCGCAGCAGGCTAGACGAAAACCAGAATTCGCTTGGCTACAGGGCAGCGGGGTGGTGCTGCCCGGAAGGTATCAGCGGGCCGAAGCCAGCTCTTGTTGGACGCTGGCGACGGTACGTGGCCAAGGTTTACCAGCCTGGACCTTCGCTGGCAAGTTCTTGATGGCAGCCACAGCTGCATCGCGGTTGGCGAAGTTACCGTAAGTGACCACGTAAAGCGGTTTGCCCTGCAGGGACTTGCGGAAGTAGCGATAGTCGCCACCTTGGGCTTTCACGAAGGCCTGGGCGGATGCTTCGGAGCTGGTCCCCAGAATCTGCACCACGTAGTTGCCCGGCTTCTGACCGGTGTACCAGCTGCTGTTGCCGCTGCCACCTGACGCTGGTTTTTCAGCAGCTTTCTCGGCGACCTTGGGCGCGGGCTTGGCCACCGCCACCTGGGTAGGTGCAGGCTCAGGCTTGGCCGGCGTGGTTTGCTTGGGCTGTTGCGTGACCACCGGCTTGGGCGTGGAGGTCACCGGCTGGGCAGGCGCCGGCGCTGGGCCAGCAGACACGCCCTGTGGCGGTGCGATGGTGGTTACCGTGGGTGGCGGGTTGCCCGGTTGCAACGCGGTATCACCCGCCGGGCTGCCTTCTTCGCCCTCGCCCATGCCTGCTGCCTGGGCCAACGGTTCACGCATGACCGGTTGCGACTGCCCGCCCAGCGGCAGGGGCTTGGGCTGGGACGAGCCGGAGAACTCGATTGCCGCGCTGGAATTGCCGTCGCCAAGGGGCAACTGGGCCTGGGCTGCGGGTGCATCTTCAGGGGCCTTGTCGCCCTTGCGGGGCATCAACACCGCCGCGGCCACGGCGACGACGACCACGGCGGATAGCGCGAGTACGTGTTTTTTAGGCATCTTGAACCCCATGGCTGGTCGCTTTGCCGTCGAGCGGCTGGCGATCATGGCTTCGATCAGAGTGTCACGGGCAACCTGGTTGATAGTGCCAGGCCACCCATCGGCATTTTCATGGATATCGGCGATCTGCTCCCGGCTGAACACCTCGATACCCCGGCCGGCACCCACCAGGCGCTGTTCGAGATACTCGCGGGTTTCCTCCTCGCTGTACGGCGCAAGTTCGATGATGTGGAAGCGTTCTTCCTCGATATTCAACTCATCGAGCCCTGCGATCAGCGATGGCTCACCGAACAGGAATACATGCGGACGCCCTTCGGGAACGCCTGCCGCCAATTCCAGCAACGCTTGGAGTGCCGACTCGTCCAGTTGTTCCGCATCGTCCACCAGCAGATACACTTCCTGGCCAGTCAGGGCCAGTTGCACCATCTTGGACAGGATGCTCTGGACCTGCGGCTCGGCCACGTCCAGGTACTGCGCAATCTGGCCGAGGATACTGGCAGCATCGCCGGCACTGCGGGCCGAAACCACGACGCTCTGCACCGACTGCTTGTTGGTGCTGGCCGCCAGCGCCTGGCGCAGCAAGGTCTTGCCGCTGCCCAGAGGCCCGGTGACCACCAGCATCAGGTGGCTGTAGCGAGCCAGGTGGTGCAGCTGCGCCAGAACCGGCTTGCGCTGGGCGGGAAAGAACTTGAAGCCCGGTACGCGCGGTGCGAACGGGTCATGGCTCAGTTGGTAATGGTCGAGAAAGGCCTCATCGGCGTGCAAACTGGTCATTGCGCTGTCACAACCTCAAAGCTGGGCCACGATCGCGCGGTAATCCGCCGACAGCGTGGCCTGGAGAATCTCATTGGGATAGTCGTCGGTGACCACGGCCTCGCCTAGCTGGCGCAACAGCACCAGGCGCAGACGGCCGTCCAGCACCTTCTTGTCGACCGCCATGTGTTCCATGAAATGCGCTGGGGTCATTTCCTGCGGGGGCACCACCGGCAAGCCTGCCTCCAGCAGCAAGCCAATGCCGCGGTCGCGTTCGGCCTGCGTGATCCAGCCCAGACGCATGGACATTTCCAGCGCCATGGCCGTACCTGCTGCCACGGCTTCGCCATGTAGCCAGACGCCATAGCCCATATGGGTTTCGATGGCATGGCCGAAGGTATGGCCAAGATTGAGCGTGGCGCGAACACCCGACTCGCGCTCGTCAGCCCCTACGACGGCTGCCTTCGCCGCGCACGAGCGGCGGATGGCTTCGGTCAACGCGACGGCGTCGAGGCTGCGCAGCGCCGGCATATTTTCTTCGAGCCAGGCCATGAAAGGCTTGTCACAGATCAAACCGTACTTGATGACTTCGGCCAACCCGGCAGACAGCTCACGCGCTGGCAGGGTCCCGAGGGTCGTGGTGTCGATCACCACGGCGTTGGGCTGGTAGAACGCCCCGACCATGTTCTTGCCCAGTGGGTGATTGATGCCGGTCTTGCCGCCGACCGACGAATCCACCTGAGACAGCAGGGTGGTGGGTACCTGGATGAAATCCACACCGCGCTGATAGCACGCCGCAGCAAAACCGGCCATGTCGCCGATCACGCCACCACCGAGCGCTACAACGGTGGTGCGCCGATCGTGGCGGGCCGTCAGCAGGCCATCGAAGATCAGCTGCAACGTTTCCCAGTTCTTGTGGGCCTCACCGTCGGGCAGGACCACCGGCAGTACGCTGTAAGCCCCCAGAGTCTTGCTCAGGCGCTCCAGATAGAGCGGCGCCACGGTCTCGTTGGAAACGATGGCAACCTGACGGCCAGCGATATGCGGCGTCAGCCACTCAGGCTGGTCCAGCAGGCCTTCGCCAATGTAGATCGGGTAGCTGCGCTCGCCCAGGTCGACCTTCAGTGTCTGCATGTATCCCCACAATGAGCTGGTGCACGGCGCCTTTGGCAGGCAAGCCACGCGGTATCGTTGAGCCTCGCCTCGGCGCAGGAGGCCGAGAATAGTCCCGGGTTAACGGGGCGGCAACTGCTGCAGGCGCTCGAGAATGTCGATCACCACCATTCGCGGTGGCCGCTCGTCGGTTTGCACCACCAGGTCGGCAATTTCACGGTAGAGCGGGTCTCGGGTTTCGAGCAAGGCGCGCAGGGTCGCCTCCGGGTTGGCGGTACGCAGCAATGGCCGGTTGCGATCCCGAGCGGTGCGGCCGACCTGCTGCTCGACCGAGGCATGCAGGTAGATCACCCGCCCGCCCTGGTGCAGCGCGCGGCGATTGGCCTCGCGCATGACCGCCCCGCCACCGGTGGCAACGACCACGCCATCAAGGCTGCACAATTCGGCAATCATGGCCTGCTCGCGGTCACGGAAACCCGGTTCGCCTTCCTTGTCGAAGATCCACGGAATGTTGGCACCGCACCTCAGTTCGATTTCCTTGTCGGAATCCCTGAATGGCAGGCGCAGCTCTTTGGCCAATAGGCGCCCGATGGTGCTTTTACCAGCACCCATGGGCCCCACAAGTATCAAATTTCGCACAGAATCAACGACTCACAGCAATCGTCTGGTCACTCATGATACGCGGAGTCAGGAAGACCAGCAGCTCGGATTTTTTCTCTTGTAGTACATCGCGTCGAAACAGCCGTCCAACATACGGCAGATCGCCAAAAAATGGCACCTTGTCCACTACATTGTTTTGCGTGGTGGAGTAGACGCCACCGATCACGATAGTCTGCCCGTTCTCGACCCTGACCTTGGCATTGACCTCGTTCTTGCGAATGGGCGGGACGTCATTGAGGGCATTGACGTAGTCAGGTTCGTCCTTGGTCACTCTCACGGTCATGACGACACTGTCATCCGGCGTGATCTGCGGCGTCACCTCCAGTGAAAGCGAGGCTTCGCGAAACGACACGGTTGTCGCGCCATTCTTGTTGGACTGCTGGTAAGGCACCTCGGTACCTTTGAGTATCCGCGCCGTCTCCTTGTCGGCGGTCACTACCTTGGGCTGGGAGATGATCTCGCCCTCACCGCTCTTTTCCATGGCACTGAGCTCAAGGTCAAGGAGCACGTCGCCGCGCAACAGACCAACGCCAAGGCTGCTGCCGCCCCGCTCGACGCCCAGGTCAACGAACAGGTCCTTGCCCGCTCTCGGTGCGGCGCTGTACAGGTCGCCGCCCCATCTCACCCCCAGGCCTTTCTGGTAGTCGACGTTGGCCTCCACGATACGGGCCTCGATCGCTACCTGACGCACGGGCACATCCAATTGGGCGATCAGTTGCCGAATCTCGGCGAGTCGATTCGCCGGCTGGTGGACCACCAGCGTGTTGGTGCGCTCATCCACGCCCAGGCTGCCCCTGCCGGCAAGAATGCCGTCCTCAGACATGCTCGCCAGTAACAGCTCGGACAAATCGGCGGCCTTGGCGTAGTGGATACGCATCAGTTCCCGACGCATGGGTTGTGATTGCGTGTCGAGTGGGTTCGAGGTGCCCTCGAACGACTGCGCGCTCAGGGTAGAAAGCGGTGCGATCAGCAGCACGTTGCCTTCGTGGCGTCGACCCAGGCCCTTGCTGCGCAATACCAGGTCGATCGCTTGATCCCAAGGCACATCTTCCAGTCGCAAGGTGACGCTCCCTTGTACGTCGTCGCTGGCGACCAGGTTGATGCCGGCATGATCGGCAAGCACCTGCAGCACGGCGCGTACCTCGACATCCTGAAAATTCAGTGACAGCCGCTCACCCTGGTAAGGGGCCGCCATTGCCGTCAACGGCAGCAG
Organism: Pseudomonas sp. UBA5666; assembly: GCF_002420785.1. Taxonomy (NCBI): domain Bacteria; kingdom Pseudomonadati; phylum Pseudomonadota; class Gammaproteobacteria; order Pseudomonadales; family Pseudomonadaceae; genus Pseudomonas; species Pseudomonas sp. UBA5666. The sequence continues at coordinate 93,458 of NZ_DIIQ01000002.1, forward strand.
CAGGGTTGCCAATAGCCATTTCCATGTCTTGCTCATCCAGGACCAGGGCCTCCTTGCCCACAGGTGTTGCCATAGAGATAAACGCAACGCGCTCGTGCCATGCACCGTCCATGAACCAGTGTTCGCGGATTTCCACTTGAACCGAATCGATATGCGTAACGACCCCTTGATCGCGCCCGACCCGGTCGCCCAGCCGCACCCGATGAACCTTACCGGCCGCCATTAATAGCGCTTCGTTAGCCTGTGCCCGTGACAGGCTGCCAACCATGCGCACCTGGGACAGCGGCACGCTTGCCAGCCCGCGATCAGGCAGCCGGCCCTGCTGCGGCCTGAACGGATCGACCTGTGGTGCCGCCGCGGGCACGCTTGCCGGCAGCTGGGCCAATGTCTGTGGTTGCAGCGTCGGGACAGTTGCCTGAAAGGCATCGACCTGCAGCCGTAGCTGCACCATGCCAGGCTGCCCGGTGACAGGCTCCAGGCTCATGTCGCCAGTGCGCAGCAGCCGAGCCTGGCCAAGCCACTCCAATAACCATTGCCGCACGCCGGCATACTCGCCTTTGACCCGCAGCTCCAGCGGCACCTGTTGGTACTCACCATGGGGTTGCGCCTCTTGCACCCGCAGCAGCTCGATGAGCAAGCCGTGGGCACGGCCCAACGCCGAGATGTGGTCCACCAGGTCGCTCATGTCCTGGCCGGCGGCCATGTTCCACAGGGCCACCTGCAGGCGTTGCTCAGCCCCTGCCACCGAGGCGCGCAGGCTGTCGAGCGTTGCGCGTTCTCCATTCAAAGCCGATTGCTGCTCATCCAGTGCCTGGGACTTGGCCTGCTCCTGGTCCATTTGCTGCAGCGCTGCGGGCAGGCGTATCGCGCAGCCCAAGGCGAACAGGCAAACGGCCAGCAGCACTGGCGCCATGCGCTTGGCCCGCACGGACTGCCCGAGCAGCGCCGCTCGATCCAAGTGCGCCTGCAGTTTCATGACCAGGACGCAGCGACGCGTGCCGTCAGCAGGAACTGATCGGCACGGGGCAGGCTTTTGATGTGCTTGAGTTGCAGGTCGATCAACATGCCAGAGCGACCCAGGTCCCGCATGAACTGGGCGATCACTGCGCCAGAGGGAGCGAGGCCCGTAATCTGCAGGTGGCTGGCTTCGAGTTGCAGGCCCAATAACTGCACAGTGGTCGGCAGGGCGCGCTCAAGGTCCGTGAACAGCCCCTCCAGGATGCGCTGTTCAGCGCGCAGCGTCTCAAACCGGGCAAGCTGACTCGACGACGTGGCGTACTGGTACTGCAGCTGCGCCCTCGACGCTGTCGGCTCATTCAGGGCCGCCAATGCCGCCGCACGCTGCCTGTTATCGGTCGTCTGTAACTGGGCCCGTTGACGCGCCAGCTGATCGACCATCGTCACGGCGCACAGGGCCGCCAAGGCGCTTGCCAACAGCTGGTTGCGAAAGCGCCGAATGGCCGCTTGCCGCTGCCGCTCGCGCCAAGGAAGCAGGTTGAACCTGATCATGCCCGTAACCCACCTGCCGCCAGCGTGCTGGCAAGCAGCATGGGGCCACCGAGACACTCGAGCCCGCCGGGTGCGGGTAACGGCCGGCAACGCACGTTGAGCCGTTCGCTCATCGCGTGCAGGTGCCGAGGGGTCATGCAGGCGCCGCTGGACACCCACAGGTCCGCCGGCAGGCCCTGCGACACGAGCGCCAAGACGACCTGCTCTGGCAGCTCACCCGACAACATGGGTTCAGTCGACGTCCACGCCCATCGTTGGCAGACGCCTTGGCGCTGCCAACGATGCAGGGCGATGTTTTGCAGATCGATCCGCAACACGGCGGATTGATCCGAACAGGCAGGCGGTAACAGCCGGGTAAGGGCAATCGTATCGACCTCGACGGCTTCCAGTTGCAGCCCCGCGTGCCTCGCCACCGATTGCACCAGTGCCAGCGTGCTCTGCCGGCAAGCCGCCACCATCACGTCGACACTGTTCGGCTCATCAGAGCAGGGACCCAGCACATGGAAATCCATGGCCAGGTCATCCAGCGCAAAAGGCAGTAGCCGCTCGGCTTCGGCGAGCAACTGCGCTTCGATCTGCTCCTCGCACGCCTGACGCGGCACGCGGCACGGCTTGCAGATCACCTGGTCGGCTGCCAACGCCATGGCCACTCGATGCGGGCATACACCGTGACGCTCGAAGGCACGGCGCAGCGCCGCTGCAGCATGTGCTGGCTGAACCATCCAGGTGGTGTCGGCTGGCTGCTGATAGGGTTCCTGTGCCTGGCAAAGCACCTCAAAGCGCCGCTTGCGCTTGCGCAACTGAACCACCCGCACCGCATTCTCGACGATTTCAATCCCTGTAAATGAACCGGCATCCTTGCTGAAGCGTCCAAGCATCGCGGCCTCCCTTACGCTCGATGCAGCCTGGGGCACCCCCTGGACCTGGCCGCCGCCAGACGACGAGCAGCCCGGGCGGTAACCCCGGCGTGGCGAAAAATGCTTATAATGCCCGGCGTTTTCCGGCCCGCCGGGCCTGCGTGCAACCCATTCACAACCTGGACACCGAAAAGCCTTGATACGTCTGCTTAAGTTCTTCTGGTGGTCTTCCGTCGCAGCCATCTGCGCGCTCGTACTCGGTGTGAGCGGCGCGTTTCTGTATCTTAGCCCCAACCTGCCTTCGGTCGATTCGCTCAGAAGCATCCAGTTGCAGATCCCCCTCAAGGTGTTCAGCAGCGACGGCAAGCTGATCGCGGAATTTGGCGAAATGCGCCGCTCCCCGATCCGCTTCTCGGAGATTCCGCCACAGTTCATTCAGGCACTTCTGTCGGCCGAGGACGACAATTTCCTCAACCACTATGGCGTCGACCCCAGCAGCCTGATGCGCGCGGCCACACAGCTGGTCAAGACCGGACACATCCAGACCGGCGGCAGCACCATCACCATGCAGGTGGCGAAGAACTTCTTCCTGACCAGCGAACGCAGTTTCTCGCGCAAGACCAACGAGATCCTGCTGGCACTGCAGATCGAGCGCGAGCTGACCAAGGACGAAATTCTCGAGCTGTACGTGAACAAGATCTACCTGGGCAACCGTGCGTACGGCATCGATGCCGCCGCCCAGGTTTACTATGGCAAGTCGATCCGTGACGTGAGCCTGGCGCAGATGGCGATGATCGCGGGCCTGCCCAAGGCGCCGTCACGCTTCAACCCGCTGGCCAACCCGGTCCGCGCCAAGGAGCGCCGTGACTGGATCCTGGGCCGCATGTACAAGCTCGGCAAGATCGACGAGGCAAGCTACCAGGCCGCCCTGGCCGAGCCGCTGAACGCCCGCTATCACGTGCCCACCCCTGAGGTGAATGCGCCCTTCGTCGCCGAAATGGCCCGTGCCGAAATGGTCGGCCGCTACGGCAGCGACGCCTACACCGAAGGCTTGCGCGTGACCACCACCGTGCCTAGCGACACCCAGGAAATCGCCAACAAGGCGGTCCTCAAAGGGTTGACCGACTACGACCAACGCCATGGCTACCGCGGTCCCGAAGCACGCTTCCCAGGGCGTACCGTGGCAGCCTGGACTCACGAACTGGCCAGGCAGCGCACACTGGGGGGGCTGGAACCAGCCATCGTTACCCGCGTCGAGAAGACCGGCCTTCAGGTGTTGACCCGCAATGGCAAGGAACAAACCGTAGCCTGGGACACGATGAAGTGGGCGCGCCCGTTCATCAACACCAATGCCCAAGGCCGTGCGCCCCAGTCGCCGGCAGACGTTGCCCAAGTCGGCGACCTGGTGCGCCTGCAGCGGCTGGATGACGGGTCGTTCAAATTCAGCCAGGTGCCCAGCGCCCAGAGCGCGCTCGTCACCCTGGACCCTACCAGCGGCGCCATCCGCGCACTGGTCGGCGGTTTCTCGTTCGAGCAGAGCAACTATAACCGTGCCATGCAGGCCAAGCGCCAGCCCGGTTCGAGTTTCAAGCCTTTCATCTACAGCGCAGCGCTCGACAGCGGCTACACCGCCTCCAGCCTGGTCAACGACGCACCCATCGTGTTCGTCGACGAATCGGTGGACAAGGTCTGGCGCCCCAAGAACGATACCAATACGTTCCTCGGCCCGATTCGCATGCGCGAAGCCCTGTACAAGTCGCGCAACCTGGTTTCGATCCGGCTGCTGCAGGCCATGGGCATCGACCGCACCATCGACTACATCGCCAAGTTCGGTTTCAACAAGCAGGACCTGCCACGCAACCTGTCGCTGGCACTAGGCACCGCCACACTGACGCCGATGGAGATCGCCACCGGCTGGAGTACGTTCGCCAATGGCGGCTACAAGATCTCGCCGTACCTGATCGACCGTATCGAGAGCCGCAATGGCGAGACGCTGTTCACGGCCAATCCGCCGCGCGTTCCTCAAGGTTCGGAAGACAATGCCGGGCTGGCCGCTCCCGAGCAGCCCATCAGCACTGGGCAAGTGCCGGGTGAGCCCTCCACTTCGCTCGATCAGGCGCCCGCACCACAAGCCCCGGCAGTGGCCGAGCGCATCATCGACGGCCGTACCACCTATATCCTCACCAGCATGCTGCAGGACGTCATCAAGCGCGGTACGGGCCGCCGAGCGCTGGCACTGGGGCGCACCGACCTAGCGGGCAAAACCGGTACCACCAACGAATCCAAGGATGCCTGGTTCTCGGGCTACAACGCCGATTACGTGACCACGGTGTGGGTTGGTTTCGATCAGCCCGAAACCCTGGGTCGTCGGGAATACGGTGGCACTGCCGCACTGCCGATCTGGATGGGCTTCATGGGCCCGGCCCTCCAAGGCCGGCCTGAGCACCCGCCCGCGCAGCCTGAAGGCATCCTGAGCCTGCGGGTCGATCCCGTCAGTGGCCGTGCTGCCTCGGCAAGCACGCCCAATGCCTATTTCGAGCTGTTCAAGGCAGAGGACTCGCCACCGTCGGTGGACGAACTGGGTAACGGGACTGCACCAGGTAGCCCGCTTCCAGCCGATGAAGCAACGCCAATGGATCTCTTCTGATACCTGACCGGTACCCTGACAGGGCTGCAAGGCGGCCCTGGCATTACGGCTCGATGCCGGCGAATTCCCGCTGCCCCTTTGTTCTACAGCCATGAAAAAACCCGGCAGTCATGGCCTGATACTGTCTTGACATCGTTGAGGCCGCTTCGCGGCCCTACGTAAACAGCATCAGGCCACGACGGCCGGGTTTGTTGGTGCAGAACGACGATCAGCCGTTGAACACGTCATCAACGTTCTTGAGCGGGTAATGCTTCGGGTACGGCAGCGTAGCGACGCCCGACTCGATAGCAGCCTTGGCCACGGCGTCGGAGACGACAGTGATCAGGCGTGCATCCAGCGGCTTGGGAATGATGTACTCACGACCGAATTCCAGGCCGTCCACGCCGTAGGCTTCGCATACTTCCTTGGGAACCGGCTGCTTGGCCAGGTCTTTCAGCGCGATGGCAGCGGCGATTTTCATTTCTTCGTTGATACGCTTGGCTCGAACGTCCAGCGCGCCGCGGAAGATGAACGGGAAGCCCAGCACGTTGTTGACCTGGTTCGGATAGTCGGAACGACCCGTCGCCATGATCACGTCGTCGCGCGTGGCGTGGGCCAACTCAGGGGCGATCTCAGGATCGGGGTTCGAGCAGGCAAACACGATCGGGTTGGCGGCCATCGACTTCAAGCCTTCAGCGCTCAACAGGTTTGGACCGGACAGGCCCACGAACACGTCAGCGCCTTCAAGGGCATCGGCCAGCGTACGCTTGTCGGTGGCGTGCGCGAACTGCGCCTTGTACTGGTTCAGGTCGTCACGGCCAGCGTGGATGACGCCGCTGCGGTCGATCATGAAGATGTTCTCGACCTTCGCACCCATGCTGACCAGCAGCTTCATGCAGGAAATGGCCGCTGCACCTGCGCCCAGGCAGACGATCTTGGCGTCTTCGAGGGTTTTGCCGGCGATTTCCAAGGCGTTGATCATACCGGCGGCCGTTACGATGGCGGTGCCGTGCTGGTCATCGTGGAAGACCGGAATGTCGCACTGCTCGATCAGGGTGCGTTCGATCTCGAAGCACTCTGGCGCCTTGATGTCTTCGAGGTTGATGCCACCGAAGGTGATCGAAATACGGCGCACGGTATCGATGAAGGCCTGCGGGCTCTCGGACTCGACTTCGATGTCGAACACGTCGATACCGGCGAAACGCTTGAACAGAACACCCTTGCCTTCCATGACAGGCTTGGACGCCAGCGGACCCAGATCGCCAAGACCGAGAATGGCAGTACCATCGGAAATCACTGCAACCAGGTTGCCTTTGCCGGTGTACTTGTAGGCCAGCTCCGGATCACGACCGATCTCGCGCACAGGCTCTGCCACACCTGGGCTGTAGGCCAGGGCGAGGTCACGGGCGGTGGCGGTGGGCTTGGAGAGCTCGACGCTCAGTTTCCCTGGGCGAGGGTGAGCGTGATATTCGAGAGCGGCGGTTTTCAGGTCTGACATGTTGGGCATTCCGCTATTGGCTGTTCTGACGGACCGCCGAGGATACGCAAAGAGTCCAGCCGTCACAAGACTGGCCGGTCACTCGTGTCAAGGCCTCTAGCCTAAGACTTTATGCTACAACCCACGGGGCATGCAGGCTTCAGTGTGTACAATCTGGTGTAGAAATGTCTACATCTTTTATCTTTGCAGGCGGTCGAGCATGCTGACGTCTGTAAGGGTCATCTGCCAGCGTCGCTGACCCGGCGCGTAGGGCACTTTACGTGAATGGCTGCGAATCCAACCCCTGGCCTCGACCTTTTGCCCTTTGAGGTTATCGAAGAAACCCGCGGGCAATGCACGGCGCAGACGAGCGGGTATGTGCAGCGTCATGGCGCTGTCGAGGGTCAATCGAACCCCCGTACGACTGCGTTCGATGGCGGTGACGCGGCCTGACACCAGCGCAAAACCTGGTTTACGCACGGCATGGGCAGGCATCACCGGTGAGCGTTTCCACACACCGACAGCCGCCCGGCGCGCGACTGACTCGGCGCGCTGCTGGCAACCGCTCAGCTCAGTATTGGGTCCAATGGCAATACGGTATGCAAGCCCTTCGCTGAGCAGCTGCGCCTCAAGATTATGCCCTTCACGGCTGTACAAGTGGGCCAGGCTGCGACCGTACCGATCTTTGCCCTCCTTGCCGCGTACCAAGCCAACGCGCCCGTCACTGGCTTTGATCAATGCTTGCAGGCGTTTGCGGGCAGCCTGGGCAAGAGGCTCATCCGCTTGTCCCTTGCGGCCGATTTCGGGGGCATTGATCCCGATCAGACGCACACTGCGGCCATCGACCAAGCGCACGGTGTCACCATCGACCACATGCCGTACGGCCACCCATTGAGCACGTGACGGCGCCGGGCAGAAAGCCTGCGCCTGGGATACCCCACAAGCGAGCATAAAAAAAGCGCCCACAAGGGGCGCTTTTTTCTGCAACGCTGCGAAACCCGAAGGGTTCGCCATGCGCATCAGCCTTTCTTGGCACCGAACATGCCAAAGCGATCGGCGAACTTCTGTACGCGGCCGCCGGTGTCCAGGACTTTCTGCTTACCGGTGTAGAAAGGGTGGCACAGGTTGCAAACGTCGATCGACAGGGTATCGCCCAGGGTCGAACGGGTTTCGAATTTGTTGCCGCAGCTGCAGGTGACAGCAACTGCTTCGTAGTTCGGATGGATATCAGCTTTCATGGTCACTTCCTCGAGCTGCGTGCCGCCATCCAACACCAATTGTTGAATACCGCACGTAATTAGGCGGCAAATAATACCAGAGCATGGCGCCAGCGCAAGTTGTCGCTTGTACCGACCGTCGTCTGCTAGGCTCGCCAGTTCTGAAACGCCCCCCGAGACCATTAGCGTGCCCGACGTCATCCTGCGCCTTGCCCTGCCCTCCCCGCTGCGCCGCCTGTTCGACTACAAGGCGCCGGTCGGCATGGCGAACCAGACATGGGTGCCAGGCATGCGCCTGCGCGTACCGTTCGGGCGGCGCGAGATGATCGGTGTTCTGGTAGAAGTGTGTGCCGAAAGCGAGGTGCCGGCTGACAAACTCAAGCCAGCCAGCGCCCTGCTCGACCCGGTATCGCCCATTCCGGCGTCGCTGTTCAAGCTGTGCCTATGGACCGCCCAGTACTATCAGCACAGCCTGGGCGACACCTTGAGCTGGGCGCTTCCTACCCTGCTGCGTCAGGGTGAACCTGCCGAGATGCGCCAGGAACGTTTCTGGCATGCAGCGCCGGGCGCTCGCCTTGAAGACCCACGCATCGCACGCGCCCCTCGCCAGCGTGATGCGCTCAAGACCCTGGCTCAGCACCCACATGGGGTGGCCCACAGCGTGCTGTCGAAGCTCAACCTCAACAAGGACAGCCTTGATCTGCTGCTGGCCAAAGAGCTGGTGTGCGTGGAAATACGCCGCCAACGCCCGGCAGAACGGCGTGAGCACTGGCTGGCGCAGTCGGAGTTGCCACTGAACGAAGAACAGCGTGATGCCTTCGATGCCGTGCTCAGCGGCTTCGGGCAGTTTGGCGCTTTTCTGCTGGCGGGCGTCACAGGAAGCGGCAAGACCGAGGTTTACCTGCAACTGATCCGCGAAACGCTCGAGGCAGGCAAGCAGGCCCTGGTACTGATCCCGGAGATCAACCTGGGGCCACAGACACTGGCGCGTTTCGAGCAGCGCTTCAACGCCCGCATTGCCCTCGTGCACTCGAACGTCAGCGACCGTGAGCGCCTCGATGCCTGGTTGGCTGCGCGTGACGGCGAGGCAGACATCATCATCGGCACCCGCTCGGCGTTGTTCACGCCAATGAAGAACCCAGGCCTGATCATCATCGACGAGGAACACGACGGCTCCTATAAACAGCAGGAGGGCTTGCGCTACCACGCCAGGGATCTGGCGCTGGTGCGCGCGCACCAGGAGAACGTGCCGATCGTGCTTGGCTCGGCCACCCCGTCCCTGGAAACCCTGCACAACGCAGTGAGCGGCCGCTACCGCCTGCTGCACATGACCCAACGCGCAGGCGGTGCACGCGCACCACGCATGTTGCGCCTGGACGTGAAAAGCCTGCCGCTGGACAGCGGCATCAGCGGCCCCTTGCAGCAGGCCATTGGCCAGACCCTGGAGGCGGGACAACAGGTACTGGTGTTCCTCAATCGCCGTGGCTTCGCCCCAACCCTGCTGTGCCACGATTGCGGCTGGCTGTCCGAATGCCCGCGGTGCGATGCGCGCATGACGGTTCACCAGCGCTCCGGCGTGCTGCGTTGCCACCACTGCGGCTACGACGAGCGGCTGCCGCATCACTGCCCTCAATGCAAGCACGTGGACCTGCGCCCTGTCGGGGCCGGCACCGAGCGCGCCGAAGAGCGCCTGAAGGTGTTGTTCCCGGACTATCCCGTGCTGCGCGTGGACCGCGACAGCACTTCGCGCAAGGACGCGATGCACCAACTGTTCACAACCATTCAGCGCGGCCAGCCAAGCCTGCTGGTCGGCACGCAGATGCTCGCCAAAGGGCACCACTTCCCCCGGGTGACGCTGGTTGCCATTCTCGATGCCGATGGCGGTCTGTTTTCCGGTGACTTCCGCGCCAGTGAACGCATGGCCCAGCTGATCGTGCAGGTCGCAGGCCGTGCAGGACGGGCGGAAGAACCCGGCAAGGTCATCATCCAGACGCACCTGGCTGACCACCCTCTGCTGGTTCAACTGACCGAGCAGGGCTATTTTGCCTTTGCCAAGCAGGCGCTCGACGAACGCCGCGCCGCCGGTTTGCCGCCTTTTTCGCACTTGGCCCTGTTGCGCGCCGAAGCGCACAAGCCGGGGCAGGCCGAGGCGTTTCTGGATGAAGCCTGCACGGCAGCCGAGCGCCTGATGGCGCAGCAGCACCTGCCCGGCATCGAGCTGCTTGGCCCGGTACCCGCCCCCATGGAGCGCCGAGCCGGGCGTTTTCGCGCTCAGTTGCTGCTGCAGGCCAGCACCCGCGCGCCCTTGCACCGCCTCATCAGCGCCTGGCTGCTGGTGCTGGAGCAACTGCCGAGCGGGCGCCAGGTGCGCTGGTCGGTAGACGTCGACCCGGTGGATCTTTACTGAGGGCGGTTTCAAGCGCCAAGCCGCGAACGGCAAGGCTGCGGGCGGGCCCAACGGCGGTTTTCAGACGGCTCCATGCCTGGGCACATGCCTGCCAAGGTTGGCAACGCGCGCCCAGCCACGGATAATGCTCAGTTTTTCCACCAGCGCATCCAGGCGCCCGCCGCGCTTGCGGTCGAAAAGAGATTCCTATGAAAGACACCATTCGCCAGCTGATCCAGCAAGCCCTCACCCAACTCGTCAACGACGGTGTGTTGCCTGACGGGCTGTCGCCGGCGATCCAGGTGGAAAACGCCAGGGACAAGACGCACGGCGATTTCGCCAGCAACATTGCCATGATGCTGGCCAAGCCGGCCGGCATGAAGCCACGTGACCTGGCCGAAAAACTGATCCAGGCCCTGCCGGCCAGCGCCGACATCAGCAAGGTCGAGATCGCAGGTCCGGGCTTTCTGAACTTCTTCCAGAACACCGCCGCGTTGGCGGCCCGCCTGGACGCAGCGCTTGACGATCCCCGGCTTGGCGCGCGCAAGGCTGGCCCAGCGCAGACAGTGGTGGTCGACCTGTCGGCGCCCAACCTGGCCAAGGAAATGCACGTCGGCCACCTGCGCTCGACCATCATCGGCGACAGCGTGGCGCGGGTGCTGGAGTTCCTGGGTGACCAGGTGATCCGCCAGAACCATGTAGGCGACTGGGGTACCCAGTTCGGCATGCTGCTGGCCTACCTTGAAGAGAACCCGATCACCAGCGACGAACTCTCCGACCTGGAAAACTTCTACCGTGCGGCCAAGAAGCGCTTCGACGAATCCGAAGCCTTCGCCACGCGCGCGCGGGGGCTGGTGGTCAAGCTGCAGGCGGGCGACCCGGACTGCCTGGCCTTGTGGACACGGTTCAAGGACATCTCGCTGTCGCACTGCCAGAAGACCTACGAACTGCTCAACGTCAAGCTGACCATGGCCGACGTGATGGGCGAAAGCGCCTACAACGATGACCTGGCCAATGTCGTTGCCGAACTCAAGGCCAAAGGCCTGCTGGTCGAAGACCAGGGTGCTCAGTGCGTGTTCCTGGAAGAATTCAAGAACAGCGAGGGCGAACCGCTCCCCGTGATCGTGCAGAAGGCCGATGGTGGCTACCTGTACGCAACCACGGACCTTGCCGCGGTGCGCTACCGCAGCAACGTACTCAAGGCAGATCGCGCCCTGTATTTCGTCGACCAACGCCAGGCGCTGCACTTCAACCAGGTGTTCGAGGTCGCTCGCCGCGCCGGCTTCCTGGGCCACCCCATGCAGATGGAGCACATGGGCTTCGGCACCATGAACGGCGCCGACGGTCGCCCGTTCAAGACGCGTGACGGCGGCACGGTCAAGTTGATCGACCTGCTCAACGAAGCCAAGGACCGTGCGTATGCGCTGGTGAAGGAAAAAAACCCAGGCCTGCCCGAAGAGGACCTGCGTCGCATCGGCGAGGTGGTGGGCATTGGTGCGGTGAAATATGCCGACCTGTCCAAGCACCGTACCAGCGACTACAGCTTCAACTTCGAGCTGATGCTCAACTTCGAAGGCAACACTGCCCCCTACCTGCTTTACGCCTACACCCGCGTGGCCGGTGTGTTCCGCAAGCTGGGCAAGGGCTTTGACGAAGTCGAAGGCACTATCGTGCTGCAAGCGCCTCATGAGCAGGACCTGGCCGCGCGCCTGGCCCAGTTTGGAGAAATTCTCAATAACGTAGCCGACAAGGGTACGCCGCACGTCTTGTGCAGCTACCTGTACGACCTGGCAGGCCTGTTCTCCAGCTTCTACGAAAATTGCCCGATCCTGGCTGCCGAGACGCCCGAGCAGCAACAAAGCCGCCTGCGTCTGGCAGCCCTGACCGGGCGCACCCTCAAGCAAGGTCTGCAACTGCTCGGCCTGGAAACCCTGGAGCGCATGTAAGGTGGCTGCCAAGAAGAAACCTGCTCCCAAACGTGGCGCCAGTCGCCAGACGGCGCCCGCCAAGCAGCCCATGCCCGGCTGGGTATGGCTTGCAGTCGGCCTGACCATCGGTGCGTTCATCGTGTTCCTGATGAAGCTCGAACCCGGTGGCGGCGATATCAAGCGCACCAAGCCCGAGCAGCAGAAAACCGAAAAGACGGTCGAAGCCGGGAAGTCGACCCAGGCCACACCGCAACAGCCGGTAAAGCCCAAGTACGATTTCTACACCTTGCTGCCGGAGTCGGAAGTCATCGTGCCGCCTGAGGCCGTGCCCGAGAAAACGCCACCTGTGCCAGCCCAGCCCGTCACCCCAGTGACCCCGGCAGAGGCCGCCAAGATCGACACCGCACGCGCCCAGGCTGCATTGCTGGGCCAGACGCCACCGCCTGCCCCTCCGGTGATCAAGCCGGCGGCAACCACACAGTTCTTCCTGCAGGCAGGCTCATTCCGCAAGCAGGCCGATGCGGACAAGGTGCGCGCGCAGATCATCCTGCTGGGGCAGAGCGTGAAAGTTGAGTCCGGTACGGTGAAGGACGAAACCTGGTACCGGGTACTGGTCGGGCCGTTCAGCAACCGCGAGCAGTTGACCGTGGCCCAGAAGCAACTGGCAGGCGCAGGCTTCAGTAACCTGCTGCTGCAACAGCGTCAGACCCGCCAATAGCCTTGGTGCAGCGCGGTTGGCGCGGCCTGTCCAGGCCGCGCCAGAGGGTCTGACGGTCAGCGCTGGCCGGCATTGCGCTCGGACACCTGCCCGTTCAATGTCCAGAAGTCGTACAAGACGCCCACCAGGAACAACCCGCCCGTGCAGAAATAGATGATGGCGGTGATCCACTTGCCTTGGTAAAGGCGGTGCAGGCCGAAGATGCCCAGGAACGTCAGTAGTATCCAGGCGATGTTGTAGTCGATTCGGCCAGAGTGGAAACGCAGGTCGGCTTCGCGGTCCATGGCCGGGATCAGGAACAGGTCGATGAGCCAGCCAATGCCCAGCAGCCCGAAGGTGAAGAACCAGATTGTCCCGGTGATGGGCTTGCCGTAGTAGAAACGGTGCGAGCCGGTGAAGCCGAAGATCCACAGCAAATAGCCGATCACCTTGCTGTGGGTGTCATGGAAGGGCGCGCCCTGTTGATAAGTGTTCATGCATGGCCCTCGTGGGTTGCTGATTAAATTTTCTAAAAAAAGTTGTGACTTTTTCCGCCAAGGCCGACGGATGGTAAGCGAGAATCGACCAACGGATCAGAATTTGAACAAAAAGCTGTTATAAAGTTGCGCGCCCAACACACAACTATTCATAAGAGCTTCATCTATGCCGCCTTTGATCAAGACATGGCTGACCCTCTGCCTACTATTGCCCCTGGCCGCCCACGCCACCAACCGTGAGCAACGTCTTCCCAACGGCTTTACCGGCTACACCACCAACGCTTCGGTAAAGCGCACGCCCATCAAGCAGACCACCCTGCACGCCCGTCCTGGCAACGCTGCCAGCACCACGCGTGGCAAGACGGTGGCAGCCGCGTCGAGCAAGCAAAGCAGCGCTGTGCTCGACCGTGCCGTTAACATGCTCGGCACCCCTTATGTTTGGGGCGGCACCAGCCCGAAAAAAGGGTTCGATTGCAGCGGCCTGGTTCGCTACGCCTTCAACGACGTGGCCGAGGTCAACCTGCCTCGCACCTCCAGCGCCATGGCCAGCGGTCACGGCACCAAGGTCGCCAAGGGCGACCTCAAGCCAGGCGACCTGATCTTCTTCAACATCAAGAGCCGCCGCGTCAACCATGTTGCCATCTACCTGGGCAATGACCGCTTCATTCATGCGCCGCGTCGCGGCAAGCGGGTGAGCATCGATAACCTGAGCAAGCCCTACTGGCAGAAACACTACGTGGTCGCCAAACGTGTACTGCCCAAGGAAAAGCAACAGCTAAGCCTGGCCAAGCGCTAATCGAACCTCATCCCAATCTCGTGCGCCGCCGCTCACTTGCCCACCTTGGGTAATGGGCGGCGGCACGGGTTGCATCACTCGGCGAGCAGCCCGCCCGCTTGAAGTTGCTTCATGGCCCCGGCCAGGGTTTGCATGCCCTCTGCCGCGCCGGTCTGCATCACCGAATGAAGCTGGGCCATGCGCCCTTCGCGGATCAGGTTGCGGGCCGCATCGTTCACCACCAGCACTTCTCGCGCCGCGACCCTGCCCCCGCCCCGCCGGCCGACCAGCACTTGCGCCACAACCACTCGCAGCGAGTCCGCCAGCATCGCGCGCACCCAAGGCTTTTCCTGCGCTGGGAATACCTCCACCACCCGGTCGACACTGTTCACCGCTGACCGTGTATGAACGGTTGCCAGTACCAGATGACCCGTTTCGGCGGCACGCAGTGCAAGACGAATGGTCTCCAGGTCCCTCAACTCGCCCAGCACGATCACGTCGGGGTCCTGGCGCAATGCGCTGCGCAGGCCTTGAGCAAAGCTGCAGCAATCGCGGCCGATTTCGCGCTGGTTGACCACACCTTGATGGCTGGCATGGACGACCTCGATCGGATCCTCGAGGGTGACGATGTGCAGCGCACGCTCGCGGCCCATCTGATCGAGCAGGGCTGCCAATGTGCTCGTCTTGCCACTGCCCGTCGGCCCGCCTATGAGGACCAGACCGTCACGGTATCGGCCAGTGGTTCGGACGATCTCGCCCAGGCCAAGCGCCTCAGCGCAGGCGATGCGCGCGGGGATCAAGCGGACAGTGAGCGCGGGGCCGTTCATCTGCCTGAACAGGTTCACGCGAAACCGCCCGAGCGCGGGGAGCTCCAGTGCCACGTCCAGGTCGTGACCGGCAGCCCACTGTCGATACGGGTCGGCATCGAGCAACGATTCCATGCTTCGCATCAATTCATCCGGCGTTGCCATCGGTACCGGCAGGCGTTGCAGCACGCCATGCACGCGCATCGCCGGTGCCTGACCTGCAGCCAGGTGCATGTCACTGGCACCTGCCTTCAAGGCAAGCGCCAGCAGGTCTGTCACCTCCATGAGACTCCCCATCTGCCTTCAACCAGGTAAAATGCGGCGAACCTTCAGTTGCCGGCGTCGATCTATGTCCACCCTAGCAGACAACCTTTCCTCGATTCGCGACCGCATCACGCGGGGCGCCCAGGCTGCCGGGCGTGATCCCGCCGACGTCCGGCTGCTGGCTGTCAGCAAAACCAAGCCGGCCGCCGCCATACGCGAACTCCATGCCGCGGGCGTGCATGATTTCGGGGAAAACTACCTACAAGAGGCGCTGACGAAACAACAGCAACTCATCGACCTGCCTCTGACCTGGCACTTCATTGGCCCAATTCAGTCGAACAAGACCAAGGCCATTGCCGAGCATTTCGACTGGGTGCACTCCGTGGATCGCCTAAAAATCGCCCAACGCCTTTCAGAACAGCGCCCAGCTGGCCTGGCGCCGCTCAACATCTGCCTGCAGGTGAACGTCAGCGGTGAAGCCAGCAAGGCCGGTTGCGCACCCGCGCAACTGCCCGCCCTGGTGACGGCCGTGGCTGCCCTGCCTAACCTGCGTTTGCGGGGGCTGATGGCAATCCCCGAACCTACCGATGATCGCAACGACCAGGAAGCCGCCTTCGCCCAGTTGCGTCAGCTACAGGACGCGCTAGGGCTGGGCCTGGACACCCTGTCCATGGGCATGAGCCATGACCTGGAAGCTGCAATTGCTCAAGGCGCGACCTGGGTCCGTATCGGCACCGCCCTGTTTGGTGCCCGCGACTACGGCAACGCTTGATGACATGCTTAACTCACTTTTCCTAACAAGGACCTGACATGAGCAAGACACGTATTGCCTTTATCGGCGCCGGCAACATGGCCGCAAGCCTGATCGGTGGTCTGCGTGCCCAGGGCGTGGAGGCGTCGCACATCCGCGCCAGCGACCCCGGTGCCGAAACCCGTACCCGCCTTCAGGCCGAACAGGGCATCGAAACCTTCGAGCACAACGCACAGGCCATCGAAGGCGCCGATGTGATCGTGCTGGCGGTCAAGCCGCAGGTGATGAAGACCGTGTGCCAGGCCTTGCGCGCCGACCTGAAGGACGGCCAGTTGATCGTGTCCATCGCTGCAGGTATCACCTGCGCCAGCCTGCAGAGCTGGGTGGGCAGCCGCCCAGTGGTGCGTTGCATGCCGAACACGCCGTCGCTGCTGCGCCAGGGTGTCAGTGGCCTGTACGCCACAGCCGAAGTCACGGCCGAGCAACGCCAGCAGGCCGAGCGACTGTTGTCGGCGGTAGGGACGGCGCTCTGGCTCGAACAGGAACAACAACTGGATGCAGTGACCGCCGTCTCCGGTAGCGGCCCTGCGTATTTCTTCCTGCTGATCGAGGCCATGACGGCGGCTGGCGAAAAACTCGGCCTGCCCCGTGAGACCGCCACCGAGTTGACCTTGCACACGGCGCTGGGCGCCGCCCGCATGGCGGTTGCCAGCGATGTGGATGCCGCCGAATTGCGCCGCCGCGTGACCTCACCTGCCGGCACCACCGAAGCCGCCATCAAATCGTTCCAGGCCAGTGGCTTCGAGGCCATCGTGGAGCAGGCGCTGCGGGCTGCAGCCACGCGCTCTGCAGAGCTGGCCGAGCAACTGGGCAAATAAGGAGTTTCAGATGAATGCACTGTCCGGCGCCGCGATCTTCGTGGTGCAAACCCTGGTCAGCCTGTACCTGGTGATCGTCCTGCTGCGCTTTGTGCTGCAACTGGTCAAGGCCAACTTCTACAACCCGCTCAGCCAGTTCACGGTGCGCGCGACCCAGCCGCTGCTCAAGCCGATCCGCCGAATCGTACCCAGCATCGCCGGGCTGGATACCTCGTCGCTTCTGTTGGCCGTGGTCATACAGGCCTTGCTGATGGGGTTCGTGCTGATGGTGACCTACGGTACCTTCGGTGATGTGCTGCACCTGCTGTTGTGGGCCATCATCGGTATCACCTCGCTGTTCCTGAAAATCTTCTGGGTGGCCATGATCGTCATGGTGATCGTTTCCTGGATAGCGCCCAACAGCCACAACCCGGCGGCCGAGCTTGCGTATCAGATCAGCGAGCCGGTGCTGGCGCCGTTCCGCCGTATCGTGCCGAACCTTGGGGGCTTGGATATTTCGCCGATCTTCGCGTTCCTGGCCATCCAGGTCATCCAGTCGTTCGTCATGCCGCCATTGGCCGCCTACGCTGGCATGCCGCAAGAGCTGTGGCGGATGATCTGACCCGACAGCACCCCGGCGACAAGCCTTCGCTTGCCGCTGGGGGTGGTGCTCTTTAGACTTACGCCTCCGTCAAGCGTGAGCAGGGTCGATGTCCACTGTCTTTCCCGAAGATTCCGTCGGTCTGGTCATACCCCAGACCGCCCGGTTCGACGAGCCGCTGGCTCTGGCCTGCGGCCGTTCACTGAACCGCTATGAGCTGGTCTACGAGACCTATGGCACGCTGAACGCCAGCGCGAGCAATGCGGTACTGATTTGCCATGCCCTGTCAGGGCATCACCATGCCGCGGGTTACCACGCTGCCACTGACCGCAAGCCGGGTTGGTGGGACAGCTGCATCGGCCCAGGCAAGCCCATCGACACCAATCGCTTCTTCGTGGTCAGCCTGAACAACCTGGGTGGCTGCAATGGCAGCACCGGGCCGAGCAGCATCAACCCGGCCACTGGCAAGGCCTATGGCGCCGACTTCCCGATCCTGACCGTCGAAGACTGGGTTCACAGCCAGGTCCGCCTGGCAGAGCGCCTGGGCATCGCGCAGTGGGCAGCCGTGGTGGGTGGTAGCTTAGGCGGCATGCAGGCGCTGCAGTGGACCATCAGCTACCCCGAACGCGTGCGCCATTGTGTCGATATCGCCTCGGCGCCCAAGCTGTCCGCGCAGAACATCGCATTCAACGAGGTGGCGCGCCAGGCCATTCTCACCGACCCCGAGTTTCATGGCGGCTCGTTCCAGGACCAGGGCGTCATTCCCAAGCGGGGCCTGATGCTGGCACGCATGGTCGGGCATATCACCTACCTGTCGGATGACTCGATGGGTGAGAAATTCGGCCGCGAGCTCAAGAGTGACAAGCTCAACTACGACTTCCACAGCGTGGAATTCCAGGTCGAAAGCTACCTGCGCTATCAAGGCGAAGAATTCTCCGGGCGCTTCGATGCCAACACGTACCTGCTGATGACCAAGGCCCTGGACTACTTCGACCCGGCTGCGGCTCACAACGGCGATCTGGCCGCGACCCTGGCCCACGTCAAGGCCAGCTACTGCATCATGTCGTTCACTACCGACTGGCGCTTCTCGCCGGCCCGTTCGCGGGAAATCGTCGATGCCTTGATGGCGGCGCGCAAGGACGTCTGCTACCTGGAAATCGACTCGCCCTACGGCCACGATGCCTTCCTGATTCCCACGCCTCGCTACATGCAGGGTTTCTCGAACTACATGAACCGCATTGCCATCTGAGGACAGCATGAGAGCCGATCTGGAAATCATCCACGACTGGATTCCCGCCGGCAGCCGGGTACTGGACCTGGGCTGTGGTACCGGCGAGCTGCTGGCTTCGCTGCGCGACCGCAAGCAGGTCACCGGCTACGGCCTGGAGATCGACGGGGACAACATCGCCGCCTGCGTGGCCAAGGGCGTGAACGTCATCGAGCAGGACCTGGACAAAGGCCTGGGCAATTTCGCCAGCGACAGTTTCGACGTGGTGATCATGACCCAGGCCTTGCAGGCGGTGGAGTACCCCGACCGCATCCTGGACGAAATGCTGCGCGTCGGTCGCCAGTGCATCATCACCTTCCCCAACTTCGGTCACTGGCGCTGCCGGTGGTACCTCGCGACCAAAGGCCGCATGCCCGTCTCGGACTTCATGCCGTACACCTGGTACAACACCCCCAACATCCACTTCTGCACCTTCGCCGATTTCGAAGAGCTGGTTCACGAGCGCAAGGCCAAGGTGCTGGACCGGCTGGCGGTGGACCATATGCACCGCAACGGCCTGGGCGGCCGGCTGTGGCCCAACCTGCTTGGCGAAATCGGTATCTACCGCGTCAGCAGCCCCGGCCTGCAGGCACATCAAGTCGCGGTCTGACCCAGGAGAATCTGCGCCATGCGTCGCCTTGCCCTGCTTTTGATCGGCTTGTGTCTGGCGTTGCCAGTACTGGCAGCCGATACTGCACGCGCTGCTCGCAAAGAAGTATTTGGCGATATCACGGTGCACTACGGCGCGTTCACCTCGAGCATGCTCACCCCGCAGGTCGCAGCGGCCACGGGGCTGGTCCGCAGCCGTCACCAGGGCGTGCTGAGCCTTACCGTACTCAGAGACGGCAAGCCGATTACGGCCGTGGTCAGCGGCGCGGTCAAGGACCTCACCGGGCGCAAGCAGCCCCTGGCCTTCAAGCAGGTGACCGACCACGGCACCGCGTCGTACGTCGCCCAATTCACGATCGAACAACCTGAGACCGTCGTCTTCGAGCTAGGCGTCCAAGCCGGTGGTGTCAGTCACTCCTTCAGCTTCAACCAGGACGTTTTCCCAGGCGAATGATGAATTTCCAGCAACTCGTATTGGCCAGCCATAACGCCGGCAAACTCAAGGAACTGCAGGCGATGCTCGGTCAATCCGTGCAATTGCGATCGATCGGCGAATTCAGCCAGGTCGAGCCGGAAGAAACCGGTCTGTCGTTCGTCGAGAACGCCATCTTGAAGGCCCGCAATGCCGCGCGTATTTCCGGGCTCCCCGCCTTGGCGGACGATTCTGGTCTGGCCGTGGACTGCCTGGGCGGTGCACCGGGCATCTACTCGGCGCGTTATGCCGATGGCCAGGGCGATGCCGCCAACAACGCCAAGTTGCTCGACGCGCTGAAGAACGTGCCGCAGGCCGAGCGCACTGCGCAGTTCGTCTGCGTCTTGGCGCTGGTGCGTCACGCCGATGATCCGCTGCCAATCCTGTGCGAAGGCCTGTGGCAGGGCAGCATCCTGTTCAAGGCGAGCGGCGAACATGGTTTTGGTTACGACCCGCTGTTCTGGGTGCCAGAACGTGATTGCTCAAGCGCCGACCTGACCCCGGCTGACAAGAACCAGATCAGCCACCGTGCCCGCGCCATGGCGCTGCTGCGTCAACGTCTGGGCCTGGCATGACCCTGACGTCGCCGCTCATCCAGGCACCCGGCATCAGCCAGCCGCCGCCGTTGGCGTTGTACATCCATATCCCGTGGTGCGTGCGCAAATGCCCCTACTGCGACTTCAATTCCCATGCCGCCGGGCCTGAACTGCCCGAAACGGCCTACGTGGCGGCGCTGCTGACCGACCTTGATCAGGAACTGGCCGCAGTCCAGGGCCGCGTCATCACCTCGATCTTCTTCGGTGGTGGCACACCCAGCCTGTTCAGCGCCGATGCCCTGGGCCGGTTGCTGCGCGGCGTCGAGCAACGCATCCCGTTCGCTTCGGACATCGAGATCACCCTGGAAGCCAACCCGGGAACGTTCGAACAGGACAAGTTCAAGGCCTATCGCCAGACCGGCATCAACCGCCTGTCCATTGGCGTGCAGAGTTTCCAACCGGCCAAGCTGCAAGCACTGGGCCGCATCCACAACGGCGAGGAAGCGATCCGCGCCGCTGGCATGGCAAGGGCCGCAGGCTTCGACAACTTCAACATGGACCTGATGCACGGCTTGCCCGACCAAACGATGGACGACGCCCTGGGCGATCTGCGTCATGCAATTGAGCTTGGGCCCACGCACCTGTCCTGGTATCAGCTGACGGTAGAACCCAACACCGTATTCTGGAACCAGCCGCCCGAGCTGCCCGAGGACGATATCCTCTGGGACATTCAGGAGGCCGGCCAGGGCCTGATGGCGGCCAACGGGTTTGGCCAGTACGAGGTGTCTGCCTACGCCCAGCCCGAGCGCGCTGCTCGCCACAACCTCAACTACTGGCGCTTCGGGGACTTCATCGGTATCGGTGCCGGCGCCCATGGCAAGCTCACCTACGCCGACGGGCGCATCGTACGCACCTGGAAAACCCGGTTGCCCAAGGACTACCTGAACCTGGCCAAGCCGTTCAAGGCCGGCGAAAAACAGTTGCCCGATGACGAATTGCCCTTCGAGTTCCTGATGAACGCGCTGCGCCTGACCCAGGGTGTGGAAGCGCAGCTGTTCACCGAGCGCACGGGATTGCCGCTCGCACGGCTGGCCCAAGCCCGTCGCCTTGCAGAACAAAGAGGGCTTTTGCAGGTCGAACCGGATCGACTGGTGGCAACGCCCAGGGGCCAACTGTTCCTCAATGACTTGCTGCAGTATTTCTTGACCTAAGGATGACCCATGGATTTGGTACTCGACCTGCTCGCGACGATTTCCCGCTGGAGCCGCAGCAACTTGTCGGAGATTTCTCTGGCGTTGGTAGGCTGTCTGCTGGTGCTGTTCGGGACGGACATCAAGGCCTGGGCTGAACAGCGCCTGGGAGGGCTGACAGGGGCCCTGCGGGTACCGCTGATGGCATTGCTGGTGATGATCGGCAGCGGCGCGGCCTTGATCTACGCCACACCTTGGGTCCTGAAGGGGCTGAGCCAGTTCAACAACTATGCGTTGGCGCCTGTGCTGCTGGTGGTCTTGGCGCTGATCGGTGTGGTAGCGGATCGTCGCGGCTGAAGCTGTAGCAGTCCAGGCGCCTTATGCGCAACGCTTCAGCGTAAGGCCGCCTAGCGGCTCAGCAACCAAAAAAAACCGCCCTTTCGAGGCGGTTTTTTGTCTATCAGCACAGCGTACGGTTCATCGCCTCACGCGGTCTTTTCGAATTTCAGGTCCCACACACCATGGCCCAAGCGCTCGCCGCGGCGTTCGAACTTGGTGATCGGCCGCTCGCTTGGGCGCGGCACGTAGGTACCGTCCGCTGCCTGGTTACGATAGCCAGGGGCTGCATTCATCACTTCCAGCATGTACTCGGCATAGGGTTCCCAGTCCGTGGCCATGTGGAACACGCCGCCTGGCTTGAGCTTGCGCCGGACCAACTCGGCGAACTCCAGCTGGACGATGCGACGCTTGTGGTGACGCGCCTTGTGCCAAGGGTCGGGGAAGAACAGCATCAGGCGGTCGAGGCTGTCGTCGGCCACGCAACGATTCAACACTTCGATGGCATCGCAGTCATATACCCGCAGGTTGGTCAGCCCTTGGGTGAGCACGCCGTTGAGCAGTGCTCCTACGCCTGGGCGATGGACCTCGACACCGATGAAGTCCTGCTCAGGTGCAGCGGCCGCCATTTCCAACAGGGAGTGACCCATGCCGAAGCCGATTTCCAGCGTGCGCGGTGCCGAGCGGCCGAAGACCTGGTCATAGTCGACCGGGCTGTCCGCCAGCGGCAGGACGTACAGCGGCCCACCCTGGTCCAGGCCGCGCTGCTGGCCTTCGGTCATGCGCCCGGCACGCATCACGAAGCTCTTGATGCGGCGGTGCGGGCGGGCGTCGCCGTCGGCGGCGTTCGGCAGATCTTGTGAATCAGTCATCAGGGGCTCTTACTTGATCAGACCATCCAGCGGCGAAGAGGCGCTGGCATAGAGTTTCTTGGGCATGCGACCGGCCAGGTATGCCATGCGACCCGCCACGATGGCGTGCTTCATGGCCTCGGCCATCAGTACCGGTTGCTGGGCGTGGGCGATGGCCGAGTTCATCAGTACCGCCTCGCAGCCCATTTCCATTGCGATGGTGGCGTCGGAGGCAGTGCCTACGCCAGCATCCACCAGTACCGGTACCTTGGATTCTTCGAGGATGATCTGCAGGTTGTAAGGATTGCAGATGCCAAGCCCCGTACCGATCAGGCCAGCCAGGGGCATGACGGCGATACAGCCGGCTTCGGCCAGCTGGCGGGCGATGATCGGGTCGTCGCTGGTGTAGACCATCACGTCGAAGCCATCCTTGACGAGCACTTCGGCGGCCTTGAGGGTTTCGATCACGTTGGGGAACAGGGTTTTCTGGTCGGCCAGCACTTCCAGCTTGACCAGGTTGTGCCCATCGAGCAGCTCCCGGGCCAGACGGCAGGTGCGCACCGCCTCGACGGCGTCATAGCAGCCGGCAGTATTGGGCAGAATGGTGTAGCGGTCCGGCGGCAGTACGTCCAGCAGGTTCGGCTCGCCCGGGTTCTGACCAATGTTCGTGCGGC
The DNA here is from genome assembly GCF_002420785.1 of Pseudomonas sp. UBA5666. Classification (NCBI taxonomy): domain Bacteria; kingdom Pseudomonadati; phylum Pseudomonadota; class Gammaproteobacteria; order Pseudomonadales; family Pseudomonadaceae; genus Pseudomonas; species Pseudomonas sp. UBA5666. The sequence continues at coordinate 116,641 of NZ_DIIQ01000002.1, forward strand.
GCACCGCGACAGTCACGATCTCGGCACCCGAGGCCTCGATGGCCTGGCGGGTTTGCTCCATGTCACGGTACTTGCCGGTGCCTACCAGCAGGCGCGACTGGAAGGTGCGCCCGGCCAGGGTGAAGGGCTTGTCGCTGCGAACGTTGCTCATCGTTGTTCCTCGGGAAAAGGTTGCTGGGCCTGCGGTTGGGTTGCCGACAGCGGTCAGCCGCCACCGATGGCGTGCACCACTTCGACCTGGTCGCCATCGCTCAGCGCGGTGGTGTCATGCTGACTGCGCGGCACGATGTCCTGATTCAGCTCAACCGCCACGCGGCGGCCAGCCAGCTCAAGGCGTGCCAGTAGCCCAGCGACGCTTTCGCCAGCAGGCAATTCGTAGGGTTCACCGTTCAGTTGGATACGCATGCTCACGGCCACCATTGTTCTTTGGGGCCCGCATTCTAGCGCCGAAAGGCCGCGCAACCCAAGGCCACCGCACGCCATTAGTCGTTAATGTGGACTGGGCGGTCAGCCCAGTCGCCATGCGGCGAGCCCTAGGCAGACCCACCCTGCCAGGAAGCATAGGCCGCCGATGGGCGTGATCATGCCCAGCTTGCTGATGCCCGTCAGTGTCAGCAGGTACAGGCTGCCGGAGAACAGCACGATACCCAGCACGAACAGATAACCGGCCCAACCCACCAGCCGGCCAGGCAGATGGACCGCCAGCAATGCCACGCCAAACAGCGCCAGCGCGTGAACCAGTTGGTAGGTGACTCCGGTGTGGAAAATAGCCAGGTAGTCAGCGCTGAGTCGATTTTTCAGGCCGTGGGCTGCAAAGGCGCCCAGGGCCACGCCGGTAAAACCGAAAAAAGCGGCAAGCATCAGGAAGCTGCGAAGCATGGGACGACTCCTCGGATCGGGTCTGTATAATGGCCCTTCCCCAACGTCCGGCCAAGCCACCCTATGCTGCGAAACCTTCTCCGACGTCTTCTGCGCGCTCTGCTCTGGTTTGCCGCCGTGAGTATCGTGCTGGTCCTGGTGTTTCGCTGGGTACCTCCGCCCGGCACGGCGTTGATGTTCGAGCGTAAGGTGCAATCGTGGGTAAGCGGCGAACCGATTGACCTGCAGCGCGAATGGGTGAGTTGGGACCATATCTCCGATGACCTCAAGGTGGCTGTCATTGCCGGTGAAGACCAGAAATTCGCCAGCCACTGGGGCTTCGACATACCCGCCATCCAGGCAGCCCTGGCCTTCAACGAGCGTGGCGGTAACGTGCGCGGCGCCAGCACCCTGACCCAACAGGTGGCCAAGAACCTGTTCCTGTGGCCAGGGCGTAGCTGGCTGCGCAAGGGTCTGGAAGCATGGTTCACTGGCTTGATGGAACTGTTCTGGACCAAGCAGCGCATTCTCGAGGTCTACCTCAACAGTGCCGAGTGGGGCCAAGGGGTATTCGGTGCCCAGGCAGCCGCTCGCTATCACTTTGGCGTGGAAGCCAGTCAACTCAGCCGGCAGCAAGCCGCACAACTGGCCGCCGTGCTGCCCAGCCCCCTCAAGTGGAATGCTGGCAAGCCAAGCACCTACGTAGCCAGCCGCGCGGGCTGGATTCGCCGCCAGATGAGCCAGCTGGGCGGGCCCAGCTACCTGATGCAACTGGACACATCACGCAGGCCATGAGCCTGTCACCGCATACAGAGCGGGCATGAAAAAGCCGCTGTCCCCTTGCAGGGCAGCGGCTTTTTGTCGAACAGAGAACGATCAGGCAGCGATCAAGGCCTTGACCTTGTTCATCGCGTTCTTCTCCAGCTGGCGAATACGCTCGGCCGACACGCTGTATTTCTCGGCCAGCTCATGCAGGGTGGCTTTCTCTTCGGCCAACCAGCGCTGGTACAGAATATCCCGGCTACGGTCATCCAGGCCCTGCAGGGCTTCATGAAGGTTGCTGGTGGAGTTGTCGCTCCAGTCTGCGTCTTCAAGTTGTACCGCCGGGTCGTAACGGTGGTCTTCCAGGTAATGCGCTGGCGACTGGAAGGCACTGTCGTCGTCGGCTTCGGCCGCCGGATCGAACGCCATGTCGTGACCGCTCAGACGGCTTTCCATCTCGCGTACTTCACGAGGCTCGACCCCCAGGCTTTCGGCAACCCGATGCACTTCGTCGTTGTTCAACCAGGCCAGACGCTTTTTCTGGCTGCGCAGGTTGAAGAACAGCTTGCGCTGGGCCTTGGTGGTCGCCACCTTGACGATGCGCCAGTTGCGCAGGATGAACTCGTGGATTTCGGCCTTGATCCAGTGCACGGCGAATGACACCAGGCGCACGCCCATTTCCGGGTTGAAGCGCTTGACGGCCTTCATCAGGCCGACGTTGCCTTCCTGGATCAGGTCGGCCTGGGCCAGCCCATAACCGGCATAGCTGCGGGCGATGTGCACGACGAACCGCAGGTGGGCCATTACCATTTGCCGAGCAGCTTCGAGGTCCTGCTCGTAATAGAGACGCTCAGCCAGATCCCGCTCCTGCTCGACAGTCAGCAGCGGGATGCTGTTGACCGTATGCACGTAGGACTCCAGGTTTGCACCGGGTACCAGGGCATACGCAGGTTGCAACGATGTGGTCATTAAAGAACCTCCGACTTACTGAACTCGCGCTTTTCAGGCGCTGCCTACATAGACCTGGGGCCCAGGTACAAGTTCCAACGGGCGCGCCCAGGCCAATGCTGGCAAATAAAAACTATCGCGGCGCCAGCTCGTTCAAGTGGCGGGCGACTGCAATCCATGCACCGATATACCCCAACAGCACCGCTCCGATCAAGAGCGAAAGACCATCGGAGGCCGGTACGCCACCCAAGGCAAAATCGCTGCCATACAGACCAGAAAGGCTCACCACGGCCTCGTTCAGCCACCCTAGGCCAAACGCCAGGATAGCCCAGGCCAACAGGCCCGCACCCAGCCCGTACAAGGCCCCCATGTACAGGAAAGGCCGGCGTACGTAGGCATCGGTGCCCCCCACCAGCTTGATCACCTCGATCTCGACACGGCGGTTCTCGATATGTAGACGAATTGTGTTACCAATTACTAAGAGCAGCGCGGAAATCAGCATGACGGCCAGCCCGAATACGAACCGGTCCCCAAGTTTGAGGATGGCCGCCAGTCGCTCGACCCATACCAGGTCCAGCTGCGCCACATCGACGCGCGGCAACTCGGACAGGCGCTGACGCAGCGCTTCCAGAGCCGGCTTGTCGACTTCGGTCGGGGTCACCACGACCACGCCGGGCAGTGGGTTGTCGGGCAACTCTCGCAGCGCCTCGCCGAGGCCCGATTGCTGCTGGAACTCCTGCAGTGCCTGCTCGCGACTCACATACTGCGCCTCTGCTACGCCCGGCATGCCCTTGATTTCATCGCGCAACGCCTCGCCGTCACGGCTGTTGGCATCGAGCTTGAGGTACAGGGAGATTTGCGCGGCGCGCTGCCAGGACCCGCCCAATTGCTCGACGTTCTTGAGCAGCAATGACAGCCCCATGGGCATGCTCAGCGCCACGGCCATCACCATGCAGGTGAAGAAGCTGCCAATGGGTTGCTTGCCCAGTCGCCGCAAGCTGTCCGCCAGGCTGGCGCGATGGCTTTCAAGCCAGGCGTGCAGAAGGGTACGCAGGTCCGGGCCGTCATCGTCGGCGCCTGCACCACGCTTCTTGGCAGGCTGGGGGTCGGCAGGCTTGGGCGCAACGCGCTCGGAAACTTTTGGTGAACGTGTAGTGCTCATTGTCCGGCCTCCCCGTCGCCGATCAAACGGCCGCGCTGCAAGGTCAACATGCGGTGACGCATGCGCGCGATCAGTGCCAGGTCATGGCTGGCAATCAAGACGGTTGTGCCCAGTCGGTTGATGTCTTCGAAAACACCCATGATCTCTGCGGCCAGGCGCGGGTCGAGGTTGCCGGTTGGCTCGTCGGCCAGCAGCAAGGCTGGCTGGTGCACGATGGCGCGGGCGATACCCACGCGCTGCTGTTGGCCGGTCGACAAGTCGGCAGGGTACAACTCGCCTTTGTCGACCAGAGACACCCGCTCCAGCGCCGAGTCCACGCGCTTGGCGATCTCGGCCTTGGACAAGCCCAGTATCTGCAGGGGCAAGGCAATGTTGTTGAAGACCGTGCGGTCGAACAGCAACTGGTGGTTCTGGAACACCACGCCTATCTGGCGGCGCAGGAACGGGATCTGCGAATTGCTGATCTGACCCAGGTCCTGCCCGGCCAGCATCAGTTTGCCGCTGGTGGGACGCTCCATGGCCAGCAGCAGGCGCAGCAGCGTACTTTTACCTGCACCCGAATGCCCGGTGACGAACAGGAATTCGCCCCGACGCGCCCGGAAACTCAGCTCGTGCAGCCCCACGTGGCCGTTGGGGTAGCGCTTGGCAACCTGTTCGAATCGAATCATGGTCAGTCTCGCTCGGCGAACAGGGCCTTGACGAACGGCTCGGCTTCAAAGGTGCGCAGGTCATCGATCCCCTCACCGACACCGATGAACCGGATAGGCAGCTTGAATTGCTTGGCCAGGGCGAAGATGACACCACCCTTGGCGGTACCGTCGAGCTTGGTGAGCGCAAGACCGGTCAGCTCCACGCTCTGGTGGAAATACTTGGCCTGGCTGATGGCGTTCTGGCCGGTACCGGCGTCGAGCACCAGCAGCACTTCGTGCGGCGCATCGGGATCGAGCTTGCCGATGACGCGGCGGACCTTCTTCAGCTCCTCCATCAGGTTGTCCTTGGTGTGCAGGCGCCCGGCAGTGTCGGCGATCAGCACATCCACGCCCCTGGCCTTGGCTGCCTGCACCGCGTCGAAGATCACCGAGGCGGAGTCGGCGCCAGTGTGCTGCGCGATCACCGGGATGCGGTTACGCTCACCCCACACCTGCAACTGCTCGACCGCTGCGGCCCGGAAGGTATCGCCTGCAGCCAGCATCACTTTCTTGCCTTCCATCTGCAGCTTCTTGGCCAGCTTGCCGATGGTGGTGGTCTTGCCGGCGCCATTGACGCCTACCACCAGGATCACATAAGGCTTGTTCTGCGCCGCCACGACCATCGGCTGCTCGACAGGCCTGAGCAACGCGGCCAGCTCTTCCTGCAAGGACTTGTACAGCGCGTCGGCGTCGGCCAGCTGCTTGCGGGCCACCTTCTGCGTCAGGTTCTGAACGATGGTGGACGTGGCCTCCACGCCGACGTCAGCGGTCAGCAGGCGGGTCTCGATCTCGTCGAGCAAATCGTCATCGATGACTTTCTTGCCCAGGAACAGGCTGGCCATGCCTTCGCCAATGCTGGCGCTGGTCTTGGACAACCCCTGCTTGAGGCGGGCGAAAAAGCCTGCTTTCACAGGCTCGGACTGGGCGGCTTCGACGGACGGGGCAGCCTCGGCCTCGATGTGCAAATCGACCTTGGCCGGCTCTGCAACGGGCTGGACTGCCGGCGCAGGCGCCGGGCGATCCGGAATCACTGGTGGCGCCTTGGCTTGCAGATCGGGCACCAGCGCCACGGGTTCTTCTGCAACCGGCAGCACCAGGTTGCTCACGGGGGCAGGAACTTCCACTTCAGGCACAGCAGCAGGCGTTGGTGCAGGTGCAGGTGCAGGCACGTGTGGTGCAGGGTCGGCGACCGGCGCGGGTGCCACGGGCACAGCGACCTCGGGCAAGGGCGCAGGCGTCACCTGAACTGGGGGTGTCGGCTCCGCAGTCGGCGCTACGGCCGGGGCAGCTTGCTCGGCCAGCGGTGCAGGCCCATCCGTTTGATCGGGTGTCGCTGGCGCGGGCGCTTGGACAGCAGGGGATTTTTCCGTCGGCACGTCCGCTTGCGCAGGTGGCTGCGGCTTCTTGCGGAACCAGCCGAACAGGCCTTTCTTCTCGCCAGCCTCGGCCGGCGCTTTTTTGTCGTCGTTGGAACCAAACATGGAAGACGGCTATCTCAGGGTAGCGATGGCCCGCTAGGGCGCATCAGGAATTCTTTCTACGCAGAACAGACTATCTAGAAGCCGGCTGGTTCATGCGCAACGTTTGTCTTGATGTCCTGCAGGCCAGAACGGCGACAGGCATGGTCGCCAGGCAACCGGATCAGTATCCTAGCACCTCCTGGCCTGCCGACGCTAAACCCAGCGGGCCGCCGAACAGGTTAAACACCGTATGAATGCTCTAGCCCGCCGCGCCGCTGGCCTGTTGCTCGGCACGCTGTGCCTCCCGCTTGCGGCCTTCGCCGCCGATGTGCAACCCACTCACGAATTCATCCTGGATAACGGCCTCAAAGTGGTCGTGCGCGAAGACCATCGCGCCCCGGTGGTGGTCTCGCAGATCTGGTACAAGGTCGGCTCCAGCTACGAGACGCCTGGCCAGACCGGCCTTTCGCATGCGCTCGAGCACATGATGTTCAAGGGCAGTGCCAAGGTCGGCCCTGGCGAAGCCTCGCGCATCCTGCGGGATTTGGGCGCCGAAGAGAACGCGTTCACCAGCGACGACTACACCGCCTACTATCAGGTGCTGGCGCGCGATCGCTTGCCGGTCGCCTTCGAGCTGGAGGCCGATCGCCTGGCCAGCCTGCGTCTGCCGGCCGACGAGTTCAGCCGTGAAATCGAGGTCATCAAGGAAGAGCGCCGCCTGCGCACCGACGACCAGCCCAATGCCAAGGCGTTCGAGCTGTTTCGTGCCATGGCCTACCCGGCCAGCGGCTACCACACCCCAACCATCGGCTGGATGGCTGACCTGGAGCGCATGAAAGTCGAGGAGCTGCGCCACTGGTACACCTCGTGGTACGCACCCAACAACGCCACGCTCGTGGTGGTGGGCGATGTTACCGCCGACGAAGTCAAGGGCCTGGCCCAGAAGTACTTCGGCGCTATTCCTCGCCGGGACACACCTGCGGCCAAGCTGCCGCTGGAGCTGGCAGAGCCCGGCCAGCGACAGCTGACCCTGCACGTGCGCACCCAGCTGCCGAGCCTGATCTACGGCTTCAACGTACCTGGCCTGCCCACGGCCCAGGACCCTCGCACGGTGCATGCCTTGCGCCTGATCTCGGCCTTGCTTGATGGCGGCTACAGTGCACGCATGCCCGCACGACTGGAGCGCGGGCAGGAGCTGGTGGCCGGGGCCTCGTCCAGCTACAACGCCTTCACGCGCGGCGACAGCCTGTTCCTGATTTCAGCCACGCCCAACGTGCAGAAACAAAAAACCCTGGCAGACGTGGAAAAGGGCATCTGGCAACTGCTGGATGAACTCAAGACCACACCGCCTACGGCAGAAGAGCTCGAGCGCGTGCGCGCCCAGGTCATCGCCGGGCTGGTGTATGACCGCGACTCGATCAGCAGCCAGGCAACCACCATCGGCCAGCTGGAAACCGTCGGCCTGTCCTGGAAGTTGATCGACAGCGAGCTGGACGAACTCAAGCGCGTTACCCCTCAGGACATCCAGCAAGCTGCCCGTACCTATTTCACCCGCGAACGCCTGAGCGTTGCCCATGTACTGCCCGAGGAGTCCGCTCATGAGTGACCGTCGCTTGCATCGTCCCCACTGGCTGGCTACGGGTATCTGTACCTGGGCATTGACGGCTGCACTGGCCGTACCGGCACTGGCCGAGGACGCTGCCAAGGCTGGCAATGCACAAGCCCGGCAGGCCAACACATTACAGTCCCTGGCCGAGCTTGACGGCAAGGCGCCCACTACCCGCCAGCTGAACATCCAGCACTGGAATACGGCTGAAGGCGCGCGGGTGCTGTTCGTCGAGGCCCGCGAGCTCCCGATGTTCGACCTGCGCGTGACCTTCGCCGCCGGCAGCAGCCAGGACGGTGACACACCAGGCCTGGCGGCCCTGACCAACGCCATGCTCAACGAAGGCGTAAAGGGCAAGGATGTGACTGCCATCGCCCAAGGCTTCGAGGGCCTTGGGGCGGATTTCGGCAACGGCTCGTACCGCGACATGGCCGTCGCTTCGCTACGTAGCCTCAGTGCCAAGGACAAGCGCGAACCGGCCTTGAAGCTGTTTACCGAGGTCACAGGCAAGCCCACCTTCCCGGACGAGGCGCTCAAACGGCTCAAGAACCAGATGCTGGCCGGCTTCGAGTACGATAAGCAGAACCCCGGCAAGCTTGCAGGCAAGACGCTGTTCACCCACCTGTACGGCGAACACCCTTATGCGCATCCCAGCGATGGGACACCGCAAAGCATCACCGGCATTACCCTTGAGCAGTTGCGTGCGTTTCATGCCAAGGCTTACACACCGGGCAATGCCGTCATTGCACTGGTGGGCGACCTGAACCGCAGCGAAGCCGAGGCAATTGCCGCGCAGGTTTCAGCCGGCCTGCCCAAAGGCCCGGCCTTGCCTGCCCCAGCCCAGCCGACAGCGCCCAAGGCAGGCTTCACCCACATCGAGTTTCCGTCCCAACAGACACACCTGATGCTCGCAGAGCTGGGTATCGATCGCCAGGACAAGGATTGGCCAGCCTTGTCACTGGGCAATCAGATCCTCGGTGGCGGCGCGTTCGGCACGCGGCTGATGAGTGAGGTGCGTGAAAAGCGCGGTCTGACCTACGGTGTCTATTCGGCCTTCAGCCCGATGCAAGTGCGCGGCCCGTTCATGATCAACCTGCAAACCCGCGCCGAACTCAGCGAAGGGACATTGAAGCTGGTTCAGGGTATTCTGGCCGACTATCTGCGCAGCGGCCCTACCCAGCAGGAACTGGACGATGCCAAGCGCGAGCTGGCTGGAAGCTTCCCGCTTTCCAATGCGAGCAATGCCAGCATCGTCGGGCAACTGGGCGCCATCGGCTTCTACAACCTGCCATTAAGCTGGCTGGAAGACTTCATGCAGCAGTCCCAGGCCCTGACCGTCGAACAGGTCAAGGACGCCATGAACAAGCATTTGTCCGCCGACAAGCTGGTCATCGTCACAGTCGGTCCGAAGGTGCCGCAGAAGCCACTGCCAGCCCCTACTGACAAACCCTCCGGGCAACCGCTCGGGGTACCGGAGCACTAATGCCAAGATCCAACCCTCCCGCCCGCCAGCAACCGGGCCAGAGCAAGGGCCAGGGCCACCTGCGCATCATCGCGGGCCAATGGCGCAGCCGTCGTCTGGCCGTGCCCGATGGTGAGGGCTTGCGCCCTACACCTGACCGGGTACGCGAGACGGTTTTCAACTGGCTGGCCCCCTATATTGAGGGCGCGCACGTGCTCGACGCCTTCACCGGCAGCGGGGCGTTGGTACTGGAGGCCCTGTCTCGCGGGGCCGAGGATGCCGTGGCACTGGACAGCAATTCTGCCGCCATCGCCAACCTCAAGCACAACCTCGAGATCCTGCGCTGTCCACGGGGGCAGATCCTTCAGACCGATGCCTTGCGCTATCTGCAAGGCCCTGCCAAAAAGCAATTCGACCTGGTATTCCTGGACCCACCTTTTCATCAGCAGTTGCTGGCAGACACCTGCAACCTGCTCGAACAGAACCAGTGGCTGAGCGAGCAAGCGTGGGTATATACCGAGAGCGAAGCGGCTCCGTCGACCTTGCAGCTACCTGCCAACTGGCGACTGCACCGGGAGAAGAAAACCGGACAGGTGCATTACGCACTGTGGCAACGGGGCTAACTATTTAGCGCAGCTGGCGCCCCACGTTGACTGATGCTGCTCGGGTCTCTAGCCATCCGAGCACCTCAGCATGACCGTATCGCTCTCCGCGCCTTCACTGGCCGATGATGTCTCGGCGGCGCTTGCCTCTCTTGCAGGCGCCAGCCCCTCCCCTGTGCAGCATTTCACGCTTGAAAACGGCCTGTCCGTCTACCTGAGACAGCAGAGCCGAAATGCCCTCGCCGCCGTCCAGCTCTGGTACAACGTCGGTACCCGTCACGAGCCAGCAGGGCAGACTAACCTCTCGCACTTGCTTGAACATGTCATCTTCGAAGGCAGCCGCAAGCTTGAGCCTGGGCAGTACGCGAAAGTCGTTGCCCGCCTTGCGGGACAGGCCAATGCCAGTACTCTCCTCGATGCCACCTCTTTCGACATGTTGTTGCCTGCATCGCGCCTGCCCGTTGCGCTCGAACTGTTGGCAGATGCCATGGACACGGCCACATTCGGGTTGCCCGAGTTGGCACGAGGCGCCAAGGCGATCGCTGACGAACGACGCCTGAAAGTAGACGCCCAGCCCATCCAGCAAGCCTACGACCGTCACTTGGCCCTGGCTCACGGCAGCAGCCCGTATGCGACCCCAAGCTTCGGTTCGGCGATAGATCTACAGAACATCGACCTGCCAACGCTGCGGCAGTGGTACACCACCCGCTACCGGCCTAACAACGCCACGCTCGTCGTGGTGGGCAACGTGGAACTGGAAACGTTGAAACAGCAGGTCGAAACGTACTTCGCGCACCTGGAGCGCGGTCAGCTGCCAGACTCGCCTTTTCCCCGCTCAGACGCTCCAATGGCGGAACGCAGCCAGGCCGTTAGCTTGCCCGGCCTTAGCCATGGCCTGCTGATGTCCTTCAACGTCCCCAGTTGTGCCACAGCCAACGATGCACTCACGAGCAAAACCCTCGAGCTGATCTGTGAAGTGCTGGCCGAGGGCTCCAGCGCTTGGCTGTATGCCGAACTTGTCAGGGGACGGGGCCTGCTGACAGGCGTTGCCGCAACCTATGCCCCCCTTGTACGTGGCGACACCGTAATCACCTTCTCAGCCTACGTGAACACACTGAATGCGACCCTCGAACAAGCTACTGAAGCGACTTATGAGCAGATAGCACGCTTGCAAACCGAAGCCTTGTCGGCTGAACAGTTGCAGCAGATAAAGCTGCGACTGCTCGCCCGCCAGCTTTTCTCTCTCGACAGCGCAACGGCCCAAGCTTCGCAAATCGGCGCCATGGCCGCGACAGGGCAACCAGCAAGCCTGATCGACGAACATGCGCGCCTGATATCGATCATCGACAGTGCTCAGGTGCAGCAGGTAGCGCGCACTTATCTGGGGCGTGAGCGGCTGACCACCACCTCTCTTCTACCAGGAGCGCAAGCATGAACGACGATCAGATACGCCAACCAGCACCTGTGCTGTGCCAAGGGCCTGCCATCGATACGGCGCGGCAAGCGATGGCAAGGCTGAGCTCGACCCAGCGTGTCGAACTCGACCAGCCTCCTGCACTCCTGGCCACGGCTGAGCGGTGGGAGACGGCGCAAGGCACGAAGGTCAGTTTCATGGCTACGCATGATCGCCCCATGATTGATCTGGTGCTGCGATTCCGGGCAGGTAGCGCACTTGATGGCGATCACCCAGGGCTGGCCGCGCTGACGCTCTACAGCCTTGATCAGGGCACGGCAACCCTGAGCGCGGCGCAATTTGCCGAGCAAATGGCTGCAAGGGGCGCCATCGTGGGACGCTCGTTGAGCGAAGAAAAAGCCACGATCACGCTAAGGTGCCTGAGCACACCCGGTTTGCTGCGAGCAGTTTCGCAAACGCTGGCGCAGATGCTGGCTCGCCCTGCGTTTCGCCCAGAGGACGTTACGAAGATACGTGATCGAATAGCGCTCTACCAAGGCCGGCAAAAACTCAATCCGCTGGCACGCCTGATCAATACAACCACCGGTCATGTCTTCAGCGGCCATCCGTACGCGTCGCACGCCGATGCTGGGATCATCGGCCCCTTGACCACTGACCAAGTGCGGGCTTTTCATGCAAAGGCCTACTCGGCCAATAACCTCGACATAGGGCTGGTCGGCGACCTTAGCCGGGACGACGCAGAGCAACTGGTCAATGACCTGACACGTGATTTGCCGCAGCAGTGGGCAGCGCAGCCGCCGTCCATGCTGGCTGAGCAGTCGCCGCTGTCACACCATATCACGCACCCTGGCAGTGCAACTCAGGCAATGCTGACAGTGGCCGTTCCTGTGCTACCCAGCGACCCGGTCTATGCTGCCCTGGAGTTGCTGACCGAGATTCTGGGCGGCAACCACGAAGCGCGCTTGCCTCAGGAACTGCGCCATTTGCGAGGGCTGACCTACACGGTCACCACCAAACTCAGGCACTTGGATGCTGGAACACTGCTGCACATACACTGGGACGTCGCCCCCCAACACCGGGAAGCTTCACATGCACTGGTCGCAGGGATGCTGGACTGCCTGCACACACGTGGGCCAACTCAGGTCGAGTGCGACATGGCCGTCAATCAGATCGCTGCCCGGCTGCACCGCCAACTGGCCGACAGCGCACATCTGGCAGCGACATTGGCCACGCACAGCCATCAGGGCTTGCCCGCCGATTACCTGACCACCCATCTGGACAGGCTTGCTTCATTGACCCCTGCATACCTTCGTGAAGTGGCGCAGGTGTGGTGGCGAAAGGCACCTCAGGTATTCGTCACCCTCGGCCCCGACGCTGAGCAGTCCCCCTTGCCTGCGCCGGAGCCAGCCCAGCGATAGGTGAGCACGGGGTAAGGCGAGTCAGTGAAGGCTGATACAAGCGCTGTTTCATGGCACTCTAGCCGGGCACATCACGAGTTGCCCAGCATGCCAAGTTCCAGCGCCCTGTTTCATCCTGCCAAAGGCCTTTCCAACCCTCACCTGCAAACATTGTGGGGACCGCTGTGGCGCAAGACGCCGACGCTGCAACGCGAGCGCGAACGCATCTGGCTGGCGGACGGGGACTTCATCGACCTTGACTGGCATGGCCCGCACCAGCCCCATGCGCCGCTGGTGCTGGTGCTTCACGGGTTGACGGGGTCATCGGGCTCACCCTATGTCAAAGGCTTGCAACAGGCGCTGCACGCACTGGGCTGGGCGAGCGTCGCGGCGAACTGGCGGGGCTGCTCTGGGGAACCGAACCTGCTGCCCCGCAGCTACCATTCCGGCGCCAGTGAGGACCTGGCTGAGATCGTCAGTCACCTGTGTGCCAAAAGGCCGCTGGCGCCCCTGTACGCGGTGGGCTACTCCCTGGGAGGCAATGTCCTGCTCAAATACCTGGGCGAACAGGGTGACAACAGCCGGTTGCAGGCGGCAGTCGCCGTTTCCGTGCCTTTTCGCCTGGATCAGTGTGCCGATCGTATCGGCCTGGGGTTTTCGAAGGTGTACCAGGCGCATTTCATGCGCGAGATGCTGGCCTATGTGCAGGTCAAGCAGCGCCTGTTCAAAGACCATGGTCACCCAGAACGGCTGGCAATCCTGGAGCAGCTCGGTCCACTGCATGGCTTGCGCACGTTCTGGGATTTCGATGCCAAGGTCACTGCACCGCTGAACGGTTTTCAGGATGTGCACGACTATTATCGCCGCGCTTCAAGTGGCTTCTACCTGAGCCATAACCGTACCCGGACCCTGATCATCCAGGCCAGCGACGACCCCTTCGTCTCGCCTCTGAGCGTGCCGACGGCAGATGAGCTGGCCCCAGGGACCGAGCTTGAGCTGCACGCTCAGGGTGGCCATGTTGGGTTCGTCGACGGCAGCCTGCGAAAACCGGGCTATTACCTGGAGCGCCGAATTCCGCAATGGTTACGCGAAGGCCTGTAGTGGAGGGCCTACTGGTCGCCCGTTGCCACTGCATGCTCAGGGCGGGTGATCCACTCACTCCATGAGCCTGCATACAGTTTGCCGAGCGGGTAACCGGCCAATGCCAGCGCGAACAGGTTATGACACGCCGTTACCCCTGAACCGCAGTACGCAACCAGATGCTCAGGCGCGCGTCCCTGCAGCTGCTGCTCGAAACGTTGCCGGAGTTGCTCGGGCGGAAGAAACCGGCCGTCGCTGCCAAGGTTCTCGGTGAAGGCGGCGCAGCGTGCGCCAGGGATGTGTCCTGCCACTGGGTCGATGGGTTCCATGTCGCCACGAAAACGTGGCAATGCGCGCGCATCCAGCAGGGTCAGGTCTGAGCTGCCCAGGCGCTGAACCAGGCTTTCGGCATCGATCAGCATGGCCTCATCGGGCTGGCCGCTGAAGTTGCCTTCGCGCCGGGCCGGGGGATCCAGGCTCAATGGCAGGTGCGCGGCGTGCCAGGCGGTCAGGCCGCCGTCCAGGATTGCAACGCCACTGCGTTTGCCCAGCCAGGCCAGCAGCCACCAGCCTCGCGCCGCATAGGCACCGGTACCGTCGTCGTACAGCACCACGTCGCTCTCGTTATCTACGCCCCATTCGCGCAGGCGCGCTACCAGCTTTTCTGGATCAGGCAGCGGGTGTCGCCCTGTCACACCCTTGCTGACCGGGCCGCTGAAGTCTCGCTCAAGGTCGGCAAAGTGCGCCCCTTCGATGTGACCCAAGGCGTAACTGCGCTGACCGTAATCCACATCCTCAAGGGCGAAACGACAGTCGAGAATGACAAGGCCGGGTGAATCCAGCCGCTCGGCCAACTGCTGCGGGGTGATCAACTGCGCAAGTGACATGACAATCTCCTGATCGATGTAATCCCGGGCCCGGGCGCTAGTGCTCAAGCGCCTGAATGAACGGTACGTGAAACTCGCTGCACAAGGCCTGCACGGCATTGCGCGCAGGCTCGGTGACGAACCCCAGCTCAAGGGCCAGCACCTGATAGACGCCCCGCTTGAACGCTTCTTCACCCAGGTGCGTTGCATGCTCCCGGGTCGTGCTGAGAAAGCGCACCCACGAGGTGAGCACGATCCAGGCATTGATGGTCAGCGACTCCTGCTGCGCGGGGTTCATCGCCAGAATACCCGCCTCGACGAAGCCGCGGTAAATGGCCTTGCCCTGACGCATGCAGCGTGCGGAGAAGCGCCGATAACGGGCTGCCAGCTCAGCATCGCTGCCCAGCAGATGCTCCAGGTCCCGGTGCAGGAAACGGTAGTTCCACATGGCAGCCAGCAGCGCCTGCAAGTAGAACCGCTTGTCCTGCACCGCCAGCGGGCGCCCCTGCGGCGGACGCAGAAAACTGTCTACGTGCGTTTCGTACTGGCTGAACAAAACCGCGATGATCGCCTGCTTGTTGGGGAAGTGGTAATAGAGATTGCCTGGCGAGATGCCCAGGTGCGCCGCGATATGGTTGGTGCTGACGCTGCGTTCGCCCGACTGATTGAACAGCTCAAGGCTGCTCTGAACGATTCTCTCGCGGGTCTTGATGGGCCGGGCCATGTCCAGCATCCTGTCTACGGAGCAGTGAAAACCGCCATGGTACGAGGTATTGCCAAGGCGTTGCACCGTATCAAAGCGCCGTGCCCTCGCACCATTGGCTGGCCCAAAGTATAGTGCCTTGGCCGGCCGCATGACTTGGCCGGGCGCAGTCGCTGCGCTACCATCCGACTCCCCAACGCACTCCAGCCAGGATGACGCGATGAACCGAGTGTTGTACCCGGGTACTTTCGACCCCATTACCAAAGGCCATGGCGATCTGGTCGAGCGCGCCTCGCGGCTGTTCGACACCGTGATCATTGCAGTGGCCGCCAGCCCCAAGAAAAACCCTTTGTTCCCGCTGGAACAACGCGTGGAGCTGGCCCGTGAGGTCACCAGGCACCTGCCCAATGTCGAAGTCATCGGCTTTTCCTCGTTGCTGGCGCATTTTGCCAAGGAGCAAGGTGCCAATGTGTTCCTTCGGGGTTTGCGTGCAGTGTCGGACTTCGAATACGAGTTCCAGCTGGCGAACATGAACCGTCAACTGGCACCCGACGTCGAGAGCCTGTTTCTCACGCCGTCGGAGCGGTACTCGTTCATCTCGTCGACCCTGGTCCGCGAAATAGCCGCACTGGGGGGCGATATCAGCAAATTCGTGCACCCGGCCGTGGCCGATGCGCTGACTGAACGCTTCAAGAAGTAAAGCCGCTGTTCCAGATCGTCGCGCCTGCGTGCACTGCAGGCGCGAATGCGGCACAATTGTGCCCATTGCGTTGAACATGCCCGGGCGCTGAGCCCCGGCCGGAGCCCCCATGTCCCTGATCATCACCGACGATTGCATCAACTGCGACGTCTGCGAACCCGAGTGCCCCAACGAGGCCATCTCCCAAGGCGAAGAGATCTACGTGATCGACCCCAACCTGTGCACCCAGTGCGTGGGTCATTACGACGAGCCGCAGTGCCAGCAGGTCTGCCCGGTCGACTGCATCCCACTGGATGAGGCGCACCCGGAAAGCGAAGAGCAACTGATGGCCAAGTACCTCAAGATCACTGGCAAGGCCTGACGCTGCCGGCCGTCGGCATCCTCGCGCATCGGCCTCTCCATGGCGATCATCCCGAAGCGCGCACGGCCTCAGCGTTGGCAGCGCGGGCAGAACACACTGGCGCGTTGCCCAAGCTTCACATCCCGCAACTCGGTGCCACACACCTTGCAGGGCAAGCCGCCGCGCCCGTAGGCGAACAGTGTCTGCTGGAAGTACCCTGGCTGGCCATCACCGCCGATGAAATCGCGCAGCGTGGTGCCGCCCAGTTCGATGGCGGCCGCCAGCACGCGTTTGATCTCGATGGCCAGCTTCAGGTATCGCGCCCGCGAGATGCCACCGGCCGCTCGGCGCGGATCGATGCCGGCAGCGAACAGTGCTTCGGTCGCATAGATGTTGCCCACCCCAACGACCACGGCGTTGTCCATGATGAAGGGCTTGACCGCCATCGAACGGCCTCGGGACAGCTGGAACAGTCGCTCACCGTCAAACAGGTCGGTCAGCGGTTCGGGGCCGAGCCGCAGCAGCAATTGATGGTTGAGCGGGTCCTGGCTCCAGAGCATGGCGCCAAAGCGGCGCGGGTCGGTATAGCGCAGCATCAGACCGGATTCGAGCTCGATGTCCACGTGCTCATGCTTGCCAGCCGGCAAGCCCGCCTCCACCAGCCGTAGATTGCCCGACATGCCCAAGTGGCTGATCAGGGTGCCCACTTCGGCATTGATCAGCAGGTACTTGGCCCGGCGTTCGACCGTGACGATGCGCTGCCCGGAGAGCCGCACGTCCAGGTCTTCCGGGATCGGCCAGCGCAAGCGGCGGTCACGCACGACCACGCGGCTGACGCGCTGACCTTCGACGTGCGGTGCAATACCGCGCCGGGTGGTCTCTACCTCGGGTAACTCAGGCATGTATCAGTGCCCACCTAGTTCTCGGATGTTCTGTTTGAGGTTGTCGAAGTCGTATTCCGACAAGCCTATGTAATCGAGCACCAGCGGCCCCACTACGTTCCATTCCTGATCCACCGACTGGTTGCCCAATACCCGGTAGGAGGCACAGATATGCTCGGCCATCTTGAGCACCGCCAACAGGTTTTTCATCTGGCTCTGGTTGTTGCGGGCGCTGTCATCGCGAAACACCGCCAGCGCGTTGTGGTGGTTGGCGATGGCCCCGGTCAGGTGTTCGGGCAAGCGCCAGGACTTGGCCGTGAAATAGCCGACGACGGCATGATTGGTGTTGAAGGCGCGGTTCTCCGTGTCCACGACGCGGGTCTGCTCGTCGGTTTTTGCATAGGCTTCTTCGAGCACATCCATGTACGTGGGGAAGCGCTTTAGCATCAGCGGAACGCCGCAGTCGTGGAACAAGCCGAGGGTATAGGCTTCGTCGGCAGGCTGAATACCCGTGCGCTTGGCCAGCGTCAGGCAGGTCATCGCCACATCCTGCGCGGTATCCCAGAACCGGTTGAGCGTGACGATGGTTTCATCGCTCATTTCGCCCTTGATCGACTGCGCGTTGATCAAGTTGATGATCGAACGACTACCCAGCAAGTTCACCGCACGCTGGATCGAGCCTATCTTGTTGGACAGGCCAAAGTGCGCCGAGTTGACCAGCTTGAGCAAGGCGCCCGACAACCCAGGGTCCTGTGCGATCAGTTTGGCGATGGTTTCCAGGTCCGGATCAGGCATGTACTGCTCGAACTGCAAATCGACCATGATCTGCGGCTGCGGCGGGATGGTGATGCCTTGCAAGGCTTGCTGGATCTGTTCGGCGGTGAGTTCTTGGGACATGCGTGCACACTCGTATGGGACTGCCAATTCTACCGCGATGCACCCCACAGAACTAACCGCTGGATCAGTGAACTTGAACTTTCACAAGCGCGGACGGGCCTGTTTATCATATTCATCGAGTAAAGGAGCAAGGCCCATGGGTACTGAATTGAACGGCAAGCGCGTGGCCATCCTGGTGACTGATGGCTTCGAACAGGTGGAATTGACAGGCCCGCGTGACGCCCTGCAGCAGGCAGGTGCGCAGGTGCACGTGCTGAGCGAGAAGCAAGGCACGGTGCGCGGCTGGAACCACGACGAGCCCGCGGACGAGTTCAAGGTCGACGGCACCTTCGACAGCGCCAGCGAGCTTTATGATGCCGTGGTCCTGCCAGGCGGCGTACAGAACTCGGACACCATTCGCCTGGTTGAAGGCGCCCAGAAAATCGTCAAAAGCCATGACGCAGCCGGCAAACCGATTGCCGTGATCTGCCACGGCGGCTGGCTGCTGGTTTCGAGCGGCTTGACCCAGGGCAAGCGCATGACCAGCTTCAAGACCCTGAAGGATGACCTGCGCAACGCTGGCGCCGAGTGGGTCGACGAAGAAGTGGTGGTTGACGGGAACCTGATCAGCAGCCGGCAGCCCGATGACATCCCTGCCTTCAACAAGGCACTGATCCAGGCCCTGTCGTCCTGACCGCTGGCGCTCAGCAATAAGGCTGGGTAGGGGTTATACTCCCGCTCTTTTTTCCGGAGCGACGTCATGTCCCTGCCCAGTCTTCGCCTTAAAGCCAATGCCGACCGCCGCCTGCGCGCAGGCCACCTGTGGGTCTACAGCAACGAAGTGGACGTTGCCGCCACCCCGCTTCAAGGCTTGCAGGCCGGTCAGCAGGCCGTGCTCGAAGCCGCCAACGGCAAACCACTGGGCATCGTTGCCCTGAGCCCCAACAACCTGATCTGCGCCCGCCTGCTGTCACGCGACGTTAAACTGCCGCTGGACAAATCGCTGCTGGTGCACCGCCTGAACGTGGCCTTGTCCCTGCGCGAGCGCCTGTTCGACAAGCCGTGCTACCGACTTGTCTATGGCGATTCCGATTGGCTGCCGGGGCTGGTCGTCGATCGCTTCTTCGACATTCTGGTGGTGCAACTGGCATCGGCAACCATGGAAGCGCACAAGGATGAGGTCATCGCGGCGCTGGTCCAGGTGCTCAAGCCAAGCGGCATCCTGTTCAAGAACGATTCGGCAGCCCGCGATGCCGAAGGCCTGCAGCGCTATGTGGAAACCGTCTACGGTGAAGTCCCGGATTGGGTACCGCTGGAAGAAAACGGTGTCCGTTTCGAAGCCCCGGTCCGTGAAGGCCAGAAAACCGGCTGGTTCTATGACCACCGCATGAACCGTGCACGCCTGGCCCCCTATGTTCAGGGCAAGCGCGTACTCGACCTGTTCAGCTACATCGGCGGTTGGGGCGTGCAGGCAGGTGCCTTCGGCGCCAGCGAAGTGTTCTGCGTCGATGCCTCGGGCTTTGCCTTGGATGGCGTTGAACGCAACGCCCAGCTCAACGGTATCGGTGACAAGCTGACCTGCATCGAGGGCGACGTCTTCGAAGCCTTGCGCGAACTCAAGGCAGCCGAGGAACGCTTCGACGTGATCATTGCCGACCCGCCCGCCTTCATCAAGCGCAAGAAAGACCTGAAGAACGGCGAGGCTGCCTACCGCAGGCTCAACGAGCAGGCCATGCGCATGCTGAACAAGGACGGCATTCTGGTCAGTGCTTCCTGCTCGATGCACCTCCCCGAAGACGACCTGCACAACATCCTGCTGACCAGTGCCCGTCACCTGGACCGCAACATGCAGTTGCTCGAGCGCGGTGGTCAGGGCCCTGACCATCCGGTGCACCCGGCGATTGGTGAAACCCGCTACATCAAGAGCATTACCTGCCGGTTGCTGCCTAACAGTTGACACTATGAACCTCTAAAAAAACCGGCGAAAGCCGGTTTTTTTTGGTGGACTGTTTCAAATGTATAATCCTAAGTAACTTTTCCCACAGCCACATCGGAAGTTTCTCAGCATGAACAAGATTGCACATATTGACCTACCTGCTAGGCTCGAAAGTGTCGCAATCCCGCGACAAACAGGAGAAAAAATAATGAAAGAAGTTCAACTGGAATCCAAAAAGGCTGAAAACCTCAATCACGTTGTAGCGCCAAAATAATGGGAGGGGCCATGGCGCAGTCTATTACTGCGCCCTGGCTTAAGGAGAGAAAATATGAAAATCAGCCCGTATTTTTTTATTTTTCCTCATGATTCCAATCTGGTGCTTTGGAATTTCAAGAATCACAAGCAGTACATTGTGAATCAAGCATTTCTCAGACGAATTCATGCACTCACCTTAGATATTTCACGATACGACCCCACTCACGCCTTGGACACAAAACTTCATGAGCTCGGTGTCATCATCGAAAGCTTCGAGAAACCTGATCCTTGGGGCTGGGACATGCTGTCGTGGATCTTCCACATCGGTACAAAAGACATCCCTTGCACTGACATTCCAAAAGACAGTAGCGCTTGGGCCAAAGCATACATAGCTCATTGTAATGATGCGTTATCCAGGCCACTGCCCTCCCCGAATCAGCAAAAGCAGGCTCAGCACTGCATTAAGCTAAATCCTCCAGTAGGAGGCGAGCTTGACCTATATCGAAAGCGACAAACCTGCCGCGCCTTTAACGATAGTCCAGTCAAGATTGACATCGTCAGTATGGCCTTATTTTATTGCTTGGGCTTCCTCAAAGAACGCGATTGCCTTGCAGAATCAATGATACCTGAGCCTTTTCGGAAAAGGCGCTGTTGCCCCTCAGGCGGTGGCCTCAACGCTACGGAAGGTTATCTATATGCGCAAAACGTAGAAGGCCTCGAAAGCGGGCTCTACTACTATGACCCTGAGCACCATCGGTTGGATCTTCGCAGTAAAGGGACCTATGAACTAGGCCCCCTTTTAGGCGGCCAGCATTTCGCAGACGAACTTGCATTCGGGTTGTTCCTAACCTCTCGACTCGATAAGTTGTGGTGGAAATACACGCATTCCCGCGCGTACCGCATGGCCTTAATTGAAATCGGGCACGTCTCACAGATGTTTCTAAATGTCTGCACCCAAGCTGAATTGGGCACTTGGCTAACCGGGGCATTAACAGACTCGAAAATCGAAGAATTACTAGGCATCGACAGAACTACCGAGGAAGTCCTCTTCTTTGTCGGCGCGGGTCACGGCACAGGAAGAATACAGCCGGTTGTTTTAGAAGAATTCCTAGCAAACGGCCAGACCACAGCGAGTGACAACAATGAAACGTAACGTCACAAAACCTCATCTTTCTAGATCATTCGAAAATTGGCACTGTCAGAGCAGCGTTAGAGCATCCCCATATAATTATGTGCTTTCGCCTGAGGCGTTGGAAAACCTTGAATGTAGAAACTGGTTCCCCCCGTCGCTGTTGCCTTTCTTGCAAAATCGACATATACGCAATAGATCTAACATAAAAGTCAGATTACAAGCGTGCTACCTCGTGCATTTTCTTGATTACACCAACGTTCTTGAGCACACGGTCGTGAATGCGGCCATCGAAACTATAGCTCATAACAAGCTAAGCGTAAGCTTTGATTCCGACATCAAAGTCATGGCGCACATGATCTATACGGACGAGGGGTATCACGCTTTATTTTCGGCATTAATCGCTGACCAAATTGCTCACCACTTTGATGCACCGCGACTACCCTCAACAAGGCTGGAAGAACTAAACTCATTCCTTAAAGAGACGCACACTGCTTATAGGTCACTCCTTAAATTTGTAATTGGTTTCGTTTCAGAAACCGTCATTGCTAACGAACTACGCAATTTGAGCAAGCACCATCTCGTGGCCACAGTAGAGAGGATGTTCAAAGATCATCTACGCGATGAAGCAAAGCATGCTCTTTATTTTTCGTATTGCTTTACATGGCTCTGGCCCAAACTCGAAGAGCGGGAGAAAGATTTCGTGGTTCGCGCACTGGCAAGGGTGATACAGATTTTTTGCTCATTTGATGAACGATGGCTTATTGGCAACCTTCTGCAATGTGGCCTGCCACTCAGTTCACATCCCTGTATCGTCCGGGATTGTCAACACTGGTCGATCAATCGCTTAATACTGGCTGGATCAGAAACAGTCATCGCCATAAGGAAGGCGGGAATATTAGACATCCCTAAATACAGAGATGCATTAGAAAAAGCAGGCCTTACACATGGGTGAAACTGAAAAAAACGCCATTCAACATTCACCCATAGCGTTAACAGGTTTTTTGTTGCTGATCACTATGCTAGGGGTCTTTCCGATTGATGTCATCTTACCTTCGTTCCAACCGATAGCTAAACATCTAGATACGGGTCCTAACAATATCGCGCTATCAGTGGGTTATTTTGTACTGGCCATGGCCTTCTCGCAACTGGTCATCGGCCCACTGTCAGATAAACTTGGAAGGAAACGACTTCTAATTTGGGGACTGTGGGTGGCATCGATCGGTGCTTTAGGATGCCTACTGACCGAACGATACGCGCTGTTCGTCGCCTTCAGAGTAATCCAGGCTTTAGGGTGCGGCTGCTTTGTTCTCACACAACCGCTTGTACAAGATTTTTTTGATAATACGCGGAGAAACGCTGCCAGGATCGTCCAAATTACCGCAAGCGGATTGTTTATCTCCGTGTCACCGTTGATTGGCAGTTGGCTGCAAAGTCATTTTAGCTGGCAAAGCAGCTTTGTAGTATTTATCGCCTTGACGGGAATGACGTTATTTGCCGCCCAATCGCTACTTGAAAAAGACAGTACTGAATCGTCACACAGCCCCTCTATCGTGCAATCTTACGCTAAACTGATGCTGGATAAACTGTTTATTCGCTACTCCATTCTCGCCGCACTGGGCTTCGCCTGCCACTTCTCCTTCATTGTGGCCTCACCGTTATTGTTTATAAAAATCCTGCATTTCACGCCTTATCAGTTCTCAGTGGCATTCATATTTTATGGCATGGCTTATGTTATAGGGGGTGTGGCCGCAACGCTCATCAACCGTCGTGCAAGTTCGTTAGCACAGCTCTTTTTAGGTGTAGGCCTAATTGCTGTAGCTGGCGCCTTCATCTTCGTATGGCATTGGATTAAACAACCATCAGCCCTGTCCCTGCTGCTTCCGATGGTGCTCAGCACAGCCGGCACATGCCTGTGTCGCTGCGCCGCGACTACCTGCGCTTTGGAGTGCCGACCGAACGAAGCGGGCGCATCCTCCGCCTTACTGAGCGCGCTGGTTTTCGCCGTAGGCGCAATCGCCAGCGGCTTCGTAAGTCTCTTGCACGAAAACTTGCCTGTCGGGCTGGGTGCTGTTTTTCTACTTGTCGCTCTCACTTCTCTGTGCCTGATAGGCATGATCCGTAGATTAAGCGATGGAAGCGGGGCTCAGACCTCTTCATGAGCACGCTTAAAGGTAGCGCCTGGAAACTTTATTCCAAATGACAAGTAAGCGTGTTTTGCTTCAAGGCCCACGGCTACGCTTTAAATGGCGTGCCGCTCAACGCAACGCTGAACAGCGTTGGCGGTAAGCTGAGCGGCATCAAGCACGACCTAGTCGGTTGCCTTGTTCAAAGCCCAAGCACCTGGGTCGCGATCCCGAAGTACACCAATACGCCTGCTGCGTCGGCAATCGAGGTGATCAGCGGCCCGCTGGCCGTGGCAGGGTCCAGCTTGAGCCGGCTCAGCAGAAACGGCAGGCTCATGCCGATCAGGCTGCCGATCAGCACGATCACCACCATGCTGCTGGCCACGATCAAGGCGATCTGCGGGCCGCCCCGCAGCAGCCCAAGCGATGCCACGGCCACCGCCATGGTGCAGCCCAGCAGCAGCGCGACGCCAAATTCACGGCCCAGCATTCTTCCCCAGTCGCTCAGCGTGACCTCGCCTGTGGCCAGACCTCTGACCATGAGAGTAGCCGACTGCGAGCCGGCATTGCCGCCGCTGTCCACCAGCAGTGGCAGAAAGAATACCAGCGCGATGTGCGCGGCAATCGTTTCTTCGAAGGCCGCGATGCCGGCCCCTGAGAACAGGTTGCCGAACACCAGCAGCACCAGCCACAGCACACGCTTGCGGTACAGCAACCCGAGGGTCGCATGCCGCAGGTCACCGATAGTATTGGTGATGGAGGCGCCTTTGTGGAAGCTTTCGGTGGTTTGCCGCCGTTGCGTATCGAGCGCAGCGTCTACGGCACAAACAGCGGTGTTTTTATCGATAGGGTTTTGCATGAAGTTCTCCAGGCGCCGACCAGGCGCCTGCAGGCTTCAGCCTCGCAGACTCAAGCCCTAGGCAGCCCTGGCGGCGGCGCGCTCAGTGCCAGATTGCAGTTCATGGTGAACCGGTAACTGGGAAGGTCCATTGAGGGTCATCTCGTCAAGCCGCACATGCGGCGGCCGAATGATAATGGCAAGTCAGGTGCAGGTCAGCCTCACACGGATCGTTTCAGACGGTTCCTACAACTTCGGGTTTTGCCCAAAAACGCCACCTGGGCACATCGTCATGCCTTCCCGGCGCCAGCGGTGTAGAATCGGGCTATTCATCGCCAGTCATCCCCCGGCGGGTTTATGAGCTCTGGCCAAGCACGCGGCGATCCCGCGCGGTCTTCGGCCCCATCCGTGCCAGTGGCAACCGGCCTGCGGTACAGAGGACAAGAGAAGCTCACTCCCCTTTCTGTGACCTGATTAAGCCGCCAGGAGTGTTTCATGCCTGATTATCGTTCCAAGACTTCCACCCACGGCCGCAACATGGCAGGTGCACGCGCCCTGTGGCGTGCCACCGGCATGAAGGACGAAGACTTCAAGAAGCCGATCATCGCCATCGCCAACTCCTTCACCCAGTTCGTGCCGGGCCATGTGCACCTCAAGGACCTGGGCCAGCTGGTCGCTCGCGAGATCGAGCGCGCCGGTGGCGTGGCCAAGGAATTCAACACCATCGCGGTCGATGACGGCATCGCCATGGGCCACGACGGCATGCTGTACTCGCTGCCCAGCCGTGAAATCATCGCCGACGCGGTGGAGTACATGGTCAACGCGCACTGTGCCGATGCCATCGTCTGCATCTCCAACTGCGACAAGATCACCCCCGGCATGCTGATGGCCGCCTTGCGCCTGAACATTCCGGTGATCTTCGTCTCCGGCGGCCCGATGGAAGCTGGCAAGACCAAGCTGGCCAGCCATGGCCTGGACCTGGTCGATGCCATGGTCATCGCCGCCGACAGCACGGCCTCCGACGAAAAGGTCGCCGAATACGAGCGTAGCGCCTGTCCTACCTGCGGCTCGTGCTCGGGCATGTTCACCGCCAACTCGATGAACTGCCTGACCGAGGCGTTGGGCCTGGCCCTGCCGGGCAACGGCTCCAC
Source organism: Pseudomonas sp. UBA5666 (assembly GCF_002420785.1). Lineage (NCBI taxonomy): Bacteria > Pseudomonadati > Pseudomonadota > Gammaproteobacteria > Pseudomonadales > Pseudomonadaceae > Pseudomonas > Pseudomonas sp. UBA5666. The sequence goes on from NZ_DIIQ01000002.1 coordinate 141,882, forward strand.
CCTGGCTACCCATTCGGACCGCGAGCAGTTGTTCCTGACCGCCGGCCGCACCATCGTCGAGCTGTGCAAACGTTACTACGGCGAGAACGACGCATCGGTCCTGCCGCGCAGCATCGCCAACTTCAAGGCGTTCGAGAACGCCATGATGCTGGACATCGCCATGGGTGGCTCGACCAATACCATCCTGCACCTGCTGGCGGCGGCGCAGGAAGGCGAAGTGGCGTTCGACCTGCGCGACATCGATCGCCTGTCGCGCAAGGTGCCGCAACTGTGCAAGGTGGCGCCCAACATCCAGAAGTACCACATGGAGGACGTGCACCGCGCTGGCGGTATCTTCAGCATCCTGGGTTCGCTGGCCCGTGGCGGCCTGCTGCACACCGACCTGCCTACCGTGCACAGCCGCAGCATGGAAGAAGCCATCGCCAAGTGGGACATCACCCAGACCGACGACGAAGCAGTCCACACCTTCTTCAAGGCGGGCCCGGCCGGCATCCCGACCCAGACCGCGTTCAGCCAGTCGACGCGTTGGGAAACCCTGGATGACGACCGCGAGAACGGCTGCATCCGCAGCTTCGAGCACGCGTATTCACAAGAGGGTGGCCTGGCCGTGCTGTACGGCAACATCGCCCTGGACGGCTGCGTGGTGAAAACCGCCGGTGTCGACGAATCGATCCACGTGTTCGAAGGCACGGCCAAGATCTTCGAAAGCCAGGATAGCGCCGTGCGTGGCATCCTCGCCGACGAAGTAAAAGCCGGCGACATCGTGATCATCCGCTACGAAGGGCCGAAAGGTGGCCCGGGCATGCAGGAAATGCTCTATCCCACGTCGTACCTCAAGTCCAAGGGCCTGGGCAAAGCGTGCGCCCTGCTCACCGACGGCCGCTTCTCGGGGGGCACCTCGGGCCTGTCCATTGGCCATGCCTCACCGGAAGCCGCCGCAGGCGGCGCCATCGGCCTGGTACGCGACGGCGACAAGGTCCTGATCGATATACCCAACCGCTCGATCAACCTGCTGGTCAGCGATGACGAGCTGGCCGAGCGCCGCGCCGAGCAGGACAAGAAGGGCTGGAAACCGGCTGAAGTACGCCCGCGCAAGGTGACGACAGCCTTGAAGGCCTACGCCCTGCTGGCGACCAGTGCCGACAAAGGTGCCGTGCGCAACAAGGCGATGCTCGAAGGGCTGTGATACTCGTCCAGCTGTACAAGAACCGGCGCCTTGAGCGCCGGTTTTTTTTGCCGAAACGGCGATGGGGCTTATACAGCATGGAACCACGGCCTGCATCATTGAATCTGTTCAGGCGTCACGATCACCCAGTTCTTGTCCGCCGTCACCGGCAACCCTTCCTTGGCCTGGGCAGCTGCCTGGCTGGCGATCATCCCCTCGAGCTGCTCCATGTACTTGGGCTTGCGGTTTATCCACAGGTGGATACCGCCCTTGCCTACATCCACGCCATGAAACTGCATGTAGCCATCACTGGTCGGGGTATCGCCGCCCACCAGCACGGGCTTTTTCCATTCATCAATGTAGGTCAGGATCGCCGCTTGCTTGCCCGCCATCCACGTGGCTGGTGTCCACAGGTAAGGGGTCAGTTCAAGCCCTTCGTTAGCCTTGGCATCGTAGTGCCCAGCGCTGATCTGCTTGCGTGCCGTTGTCAATTGTCCCGTGGCGCGATCCTTGAGCAACAGGCTGACTCCAATCACGTTCTGCGGTTTCACGTTGTAGCCGTACTTGGGGTCGGAGGCGACCATGCGCACCAGCTCTTCGGAAGCGGCTGATACCACGTAGACCTCGATGCCGTTCTCCATCAACTTGTTGTACAGCTCGGCCTGGCCCTTGAAGACCTTGGGCGGCTGCACTTCGATGGCCTTGACCTGACCCCCTTCGTAATAGGTGCTGGGCACAGGCTTGCCAGACGCCATGAGTTCATCCACCTGTACTTTCAGTTCCTTGAGGGTGAAGCCGGAAAACACTTGCGCCACCCAGGGGTAGCAGACCATGTCGTCGATCTCGCACAGTCGGTAGTAGTAGCTGAACAGGCTCTCCTTGTGCTCGGCGCTGTCCTTGAAGGGTATGAGTTTCAGCGAAGGGTCCAGCTTGTCGCGGCTCAGCAGCCCTTTGTTCTCCATGAAGGGCAGCAAGGCCTCTTCCAGGTCATAGCGATAGCTGGTGTTGTCCATGTCGAACACCGCGTAGTTACCTTTGTGGGCATTGGCGGTGATCATGCGGTCGAGCTGTTTGGCGGCTTCAGCTGGCCAATGATCAAGCTCGGTAGCGAAGGTTTTCAGGCTCAACAGCAGGGATAGGCCAATGGCAGCGGTTTTGAGCGCAACGTTCATGTACGAATCTCCTGAGACGACTGACAGACGCTAGTCGAGTGAGACCCGTCGGTCACGCTCGATTGCGACCTTTATGCCCCCGTAAACGCCGTGTTCATTGCAATCCGCGACGTCTCGATATTCCATTTACGACTATACAAATTCCATTTGGGTATAAATTCCTTTGTTTTCAGGCTGTTAGCATTTCCACTCGCAATCGCACATAGAGGCGGCGACTCATCCTCTCGTTTCCGGAGCTTTAATGAACCTGCCACTGCTGCTTAACCTGCTGGCGTTCCTGGCCTTGTTGCTGGGGCTGGCGCAGACCCGTCATACCGATTGGAGCCTGGCCAAGAAAGTGCTGCTGGGCCTGGCACTGGGCGTGGGCTTCGGCCTGGTACTGCACACGATCTATGGCGCAGGGCACCCCGTGCTCAAGACCACCATCACCTGGCTGGACCTGGTCGGCAACGGCTACGTAGGCCTGTTGCAGATGATCGTCATGCCGCTGATTTTCGCCTCCATCCTCAGTGCCGTGGCGCGTCTTCACAATGCTTCTTCCCTGGGGCGTATCAGCGTCCTGAGCATCGGCACGCTGCTGCTGACCACGGCGATCGCTGCCCTGATCGGCATCCTGCTGACCAACCTCTTTGGCCTCAGTGCCGAAGGCTTGGTGGCAGGCGCCCAGGAGAGCGCACGCATGCAGGTGATCCACAGCGACTATGCAGGCAAGGTCGCCGACCTCAACATCCCGCAACTGCTGCTCTCGTTCATCCCCAGCAACCCGGTCGGCGACCTGGCGCGGGCCAAGCCGACATCGATCATCAGCGTGGTCATCTTTGCCGTTTTCGTCGGCCTGGCCGCCTTGCAGTTGATCAGGGACGACGCCGAGAAGGGTCAGCGTGCACTGTCGGCCATCGATACCCTGCAAGCCTGGGTAATGCGTCTGGTGCGCGTGGTCATGAAACTCACCCCTTACGGCGTGCTGGCGTTGATGACCAAGGTGGTGGCCAGCTCGAACATGGAAGACATCCTCAAGCTGGGCAGCTTCGTGGTCGTGTCCTACCTGGGCCTGGCGCTGATGTTCGTGGTTCACGCGCTCATCCTGGCGGCAATCGGGGTCAGCCCGCTGCGCTTCTTCCGCAAGGTGTGGCCGGTGCTGACCTTCGCCTTCACCAGCCGTTCGAGCGCTGCCAGTATCCCGCTGAACATCGAGGCCCAGACGCGCCGGCTGGGCGTGCCGCAGTCGATCGCCAGCTTCAGCGCCTCGTTCGGGACCACCATCGGCCAGAATGGCTGTGCCGGGCTCTATCCTGCCATGCTGGCAGTGATGGTCGCGCCAGCGGTTGGCATCGATACCTTCGACCCGCTGTGGATCGCCACCTTGGTGGCCATCGTCACGCTCAGTTCAGCCGGGGTGGCCGGGGTTGGCGGCGGCGCCACCTTCGCCGCGCTGATCGTGCTGCCGGCCATGGGCTTGCCGGTGGAGCTGGTGGCACTGCTGATTTCGGTAGAGCCGTTGATCGACATGGGCCGTACGGCGTTGAACGTGAACGGTTCGATGACGGCAGGCGTGGTAACCAGCCAGCTGCTCAAGGAAACCGACAAGCAGGTACTGGCCGATGATGAACACGCAGAATTGAGCCATACCTGAGTGCAGATGGGGCCGCACAGCGCGGCTCCCTTCCTGGCGCAACAGGCGTTCAGGCCTTGTCCCACACCTCGAAGTGATACAGCGGCTTGCCTTCCTCAGCCTGCGCGTGGCTGGACGTGAGCGTCCACTGCTTGCGATCGAAATCCGGGAACCAGGCATCGCCCAGCGGCGACAGCTCGACCCGCGTCACGTACAGGCGGCTGACGAGCCCTTGCTCCAGCGCCTGCCCGTAGAGCTGCGCACCACCGATCAGCATCAGTTCGTCGACACCTTGCTCGCGCGCCCACTGATCGGCCCGCACCAGCGCCTCTTCCAGTGAAGCGAAAACCTCGGCACCGGCCAGTTCCAGCCCGGGCTGCCTGCTGACCACGATGTTCAACCGCCCAGGCAGCGGCCTTCCCAGCGAGTCCCAGGTCTTGCGGCCCATGATGATGGGCTTGCCCAAGGTGGTGGCCTTGAAGTATTTGAAGTCCCCCGGCAAATGCCAGGGCATGGAATTGTCGATGCCTATCACGCGGTTTTCGGCGCAGGCCACGATCAGGCTCAGGGGCAGTAATGTGTTCATGCCAGCGAGAATAGCACCGCACGGGTGAGTTATGCTGCTGCCACGACCTGTGCAATGGAAGACCCTGTGACTGCACCTTCTTTGCTGGACAAGCGCTGGCTCACCGAGGCGATACGCCTGCGCGAGGAACATGCCGGCCCCCTCGAGGATCAGGAAGCCAACCGCCGTGCTCGCCAGCAAGGCGGCAGCCTGGCCTTGCGCATCGAGACCCGTGCGCTGCTGTTGGCCGAACGCGACGGCATGACCGCCGCGTTGTGGCGCTGGAAGCAAGGGGCGCGCCTGGCGCTGTTGGCGATGCTGGTGATGGCGGTGCTCAGTGGCGGGGGCCTGGCGTTGGCCGCCCTGGGTGACGGGCAGCGGCCGGTGAATGTCTTCTGGGTGCTGGGCAGCCTGCTGGGGCTGAACCTGGTCATGCTGCTGGGCTGGCTGATCGGCTTGTTCCTGAGCGGTGAGCACGGCGCGCTGCTGGGGCGGCTTTGGCTGTGGTTGAGCGAACGCTTGGCCCGCGACGCCCGTGCCGCCCACCTGGCGCCGGCCTTGCTAGTGCTGCTGGGACGCCAACGCCTGGGCCGTTGGTTGCTGGGTTTGCTGGTCCACAGCCTGTGGCTGGTGGCCATGCTGAGCGCGGTAGGTGTGCTGCTGACATTGCTGGCCACCCGGCGCTATGGCTTCGTCTGGGAAACCACGTTGTTGGCGGCCGAACCCTTCATCGCCATGACCCAGGCCCTGGGCGCCCTGCCCGCGCTGCTGGGCTTTGCGGTGCCTGACCCGGCCATGATCCGTGCCAGCGGCGACACCGCGCCGGCCCTGGCCATGACGCGCCAGGCATGGGCCAGCTGGCTGCTGGGCGTGGTGTTGGTCTATGGCGTGCTGCCGCGCCTGCTCTTGGCCGGCGTGTGCCTGTGGCGCTGGCGGCAAGGGCGCGAACATTTGGCGCTGGACACGAACCTGCCAGGCTACATGCCGCTGCGCGACAGGCTGATGCCCAACAGCGAGCGCCTGGGCGTCCAAGACGATGCACCCGACACACTGCCGCAGTTCAAGGCCGAGCCGTCACTCATCGAAAATGCCGGCGCACTGCTGGTTGGCGTCGAGCTGGACGATCAGCGTCCCTGGCCGCCGTCATTGCCCGCCAACGTCGCCGATGCCGGCGTACTGGACAGCCGGGAGTCGCGGCATCGTCTGCTCGAACAACTGGGGCGTTTTCCACCCGCACGCCTGGCCATTGCCCTTGACCCTGAGCGCTCGCCGGATCGCGGCAGCCTGGCCTTGCTCGCCGAGCTGGCGCGCAATGCCGGAAGTACGCGCATCTGGCTGTTGCCTGCCGCCGCTGATCAGCCTCGCGATGAGCGGCGCCTGAATGACTGGCGTGAAGCCCTGGATCGCCTGGGGCTTCCCTATGCCGACACCCTACCGCTGGCCTGGTTGGAGCACGCTCATGACTGAGCCCTTGAAGCTGGCCGTGGTAGGCCACACCAACGTGGGCAAGACCTCGCTGCTACGCACCCTCACGCGCGACGTCGGTTTCGGGGAGGTCTCGCATCGTCCCAGCACCACACGCCATGTGGAAGGCGCTCGCTTGTCCGTGGACGGGCAGCCTCTGCTGGAGCTCTACGACACACCGGGACTGGAAGACGCAATTGCCCTGCTCGACTACCTCGAACGCCTTGAGCGCCCTGGCGAGCGCCTGGATGGCCCGGCGCGGCTGGAGCGGTTTCTTCAGGGCAGCGAGGCCCGCCAGCGCTTCGAGCAGGAGGCCAAGGTGCTGCGCCAGCTGCTGGCCAGCGACGCCGGGCTCTATGTCATCGACGCCCGCGAGCCGGTGCTGGCCAAGTACCGTGACGAACTCGACGTGCTGGCAAGCTGCGGCAAGCCACTTCTACCGGTGCTCAACTTCGTTTCCAGCCATCCGCATCGCGAACCGCAGTGGCGTGAAGCACTTGCCCGGCTTGGGCTTCATGCATTGGTGAAATTCGACAGCGTGGCCCCGCCAGAAGATGGCGAGCGCCGCCTGTACGAGAGCCTAGCCCTGCTGCTGGAGGAGGCGCGCCCCAGCTTGCAGCGCCTGATCGACGATCAGCAGGCCCAACGGGTAGCTCGTCAGCAAGGCGGCAAGCGTCTGATCGCCGAATTGCTGCTGGACTGCGCCGCTTGTCGGCGCAGCGTGGAAGGTGAACCGTCTGCCCAGGCACAAGCCATCGAGGCGCTTCACCAGGCCGTGCGCCAGCGTGAACAGCGCTGCGTGGAGGCCCTGCTCAAGCTCTATGCGTTCCGGCGCGACGATGCGCACGCCAGTGACCTGCCGTTGCTGGACGGGCGCTGGGGAGACGATCTGTTCAATCCTGAGACCCTGAAGCAGCTTGGGGTGCGGGTAGGCGGCGGAGTGGCGGCAGGCGCGGCGGCCGGTGCCGGGGTGGACCTGCTGGCAGGTGGGCTGACCCTGGGGGTCGCCGCATTGGCCGGGGCCATCGCCGGCGGTGCCCTGCAGACGGCTCGCGGCTATGGCGCGCGCCTGATGGGCAAGCTCAAGGGCAAACGCGAGCTCACCGTCGACGATACCGTCCTGCGCTTGCTGGCCCTGCGTCAGCAACAACTGATGGTGGCACTGGACCACCGTGGGCACGCCGCTCAGGACAGTATTCGCCTGGGCCAGCTGGATGAAAAGACCTGGCGTCAGGGCAAGCTGCCCGAACCGCTGGTGCGGGCTCGCGCGCATCCACAATGGTCCACGCTCAATCCCGGTGCTAAACCGAACCAGGCCCAGCGCCAGGAGCAGCTCGAATCGCTGGTGCAGCAGCTCTAGGCCTGGCCTTTGAGTCGGCGGTCACTTGCGCAACAAGCGCAGGCCGTTGAACACCACCAGCAGGCTAACGCCCATGTCGGCGAATACGGCCATCCACATGGTGGCCAGCCCGGCGAACGTTATGCCCAGGAAGATCGCCTTGATCGCCAAGGCCAGCACGATGTTTTGCTTGAGGATCGCTGCGGTATGCCGCGACAGCCTGATGAACGCAGGGATCTTGCGCAAGTCGTCGTCCATCAGCGCCACATCGGCCGTTTCGATGGCGGTATCGGTGCCAGCTGCCGCCATGGCGAAGCCGATTTCGGCCCGGGCCAGCGCTGGTGCGTCGTTGATGCCGTCCCCGACCATGCCAACGCGATGACCTTGGTCGTACAGCGCCTGGATACTACTGAGCTTGTCGGCTGGCAGAAGGTTACCTTCGGCCCGATCAATGCCTACTGTACGCGCGATAGCCGCAGCGGTGTGCGGGTTGTCGCCGGTCAGCATGGCCGTCTGGATGCCCAGCGCATGAAGCTCGGCAATGGCTTGCCGGCTGCTTTCCTTGACGGTATCGGCCACTGCAAACAATGCCAGGGGGCCTGATGCGTTGAGCAGCAACACCACTGTCTTGCCCTGCTGTTCCAAGGCATCCAGCTGGGCCTCCAGTTCTGGTGAACACAATCCCAGCTCCTCGACCAGACGATGGTTGCCCAGATGCAACACCTCACCCTCAAGGTTGCCACGCACGCCACGGCCCGCCAGCGCGGTGAAATCCCGGACCTCAAGGTGGGGCAGGTCGTTGTCCTGGCCGAACTGGGCTATCGCTCGGGACACGGGGTGATCGGAGCGTGCACCCAGGCTCGATGCCAGGGCCTGCGCACGATGCTCGAACGCCGGTTGCAGGGCTTTGAAGTCTGTCTGGACCGGCTTGCCGTGGGTGATCGTGCCGGTCTTGTCCAGGGCCAGGAAGTCCAGGTGGCGCCCGCCCTCGAGGTACACCCCGCCCTTGATCAGGATGCCTTTGCGCGCTGCCGCCGCCAGGCCACTGACGATGGTGACGGGGGTCGAGATCACCAGTGCACAGGGGCATGCCACTACCAGCAGCACAAGCGCGCGATACACCCAGTCGAACCACGTGCCGTTCAGCAGGAGCGGCGGGATGATCGCCACGGCCAACGCCAGGGCCAGCACTGCCGGCGTATAGATCCGCGAAAACCGGTCGACGAAGCGCTGGGTTGGCGCCCGCGCCCCTTGCGCCTGCTCGACGGCCTTGATGATGCGCGCCAGCGTGGACTGACCAGCTACTGCGGTGGCTTGGATTTCCAGTGCGCCTGCCTGGTTGATGGTACCGGCGAAGACCTTGTCGCCCTGGACCTTCTCCACCGGCAGGCTTTCACCCGTGATCGGTGACTGATCGACGCTGGACTGCCCGCTGATCACTTGGCCATCGAGCCCGATCCGCTCGCCTGGCCGTACTCGCATCGTTGCGCCGACAGCGACTTCACGCACGTCCACTTCGCGCCACTGGCCATCGGCCTGTTGCACGGTTGCCATGTCCGGCGCCAGCTGCATGAGCCCGCCAATGGCATTGCGTGCACGGTCCAGCGAGCGGGCCTCGATCAGTTCGGCCACGGTAAAGAGCACCATCACCATGGCTGCTTCCGGCCATTGGCCGATCAGCAGCGCACCGGTGACCGCGATGCTCATCAGGGCATTGATGTTGAGGTTTCGGTTTTTTAGCGCGATCCAGCCTTTCTTGTAGGTACCCAGACCACAACCCAGGATCGCCGCCAGTGCCAGCGCGGCCACCACCCACTGCGGTGCGAGCTGGGCGAAGTGCACGACTTCGGCGCACAGGGCTGCCAGACCGGACAGCGCAAGTGGCCACCAAGCCTGTCTGGGCGGCGGCGCTGGCGCGGCAGCGCTATCGGCATCCCCCACGAGCGGCTCGGCTTTCATCCCCAGGCTGTCGATGGCCCGTTCGATGTCGGACGTGCCATCGAGCGTGTGCCTGACCCCAAGAACGCGGCTGATGAGGTTGAACTCCAGGGCCTCGATGCCGGCCATCTTACCCAGCTTGTCCTGGATCAGCGTCTGCTCGGTCGGGCAATCCATGGCTTCGATCCGAAAACGGCTGAGCAGAGCCTGCTTGCTGGGCCGGGACGTCAACTGCACATGAGCAGGCGCCGCCTGCGTGCTGCAACAGGCATGACCCTGATCGCCATGGCCCACGCCGTCATGGGCATGGTCATGATTGTGCTCATGATGATGCGAGTGTTCGGGGCTGACAGACTTGTTCATGGGTCATCCTTATTGAGCCTGTTGCCAAGTGAACACCCTGTAGCCACTATAGGGTCAAGCGAATGCCTGGAGTTTCCAACATGAAGATCGGCGACCTTGCCAAGGCGACGGACTGCGCTGTCGAGACCATTCGTTATTACGAACGCGAGAAGCTTCTGCCAGAGCCTGCGCGCAGCGAGGGCAACTACCGGATGTATACGCAAGCGCATGTCGAGCGCCTGACATTCATCCGCAACTGCCGCACGCTGGACATGACGCTGGATGAAATCCGCAGCCTGCTGCAGCTGCGTGACAGCCCCCAGGCCTCGTGCGGCAGCGTGAATGCCTTGATCGACGAGCATATCGAGCACGTCCAGGCCCGGCTCGATGGATTGGTGGCGTTACAGGCGCAACTGATGGATTTGCGAAGACGGTGTAGCGAAGAAGGCGCGCAATGCGCGATTTTGCAGCAGCTGGAAACCAACGGCGCGGTGACGGTGCCGGATATCGAGCATTCACATGTTGGACGTAGCCATGGGCATTAGTGGGCGTGACCAGCCTGTCGGTCACCCTGCCAGAACAACTGTCTTGCGCCGCATCTGAAGGCTAGCGAATTTCGGGGCGGCCTTGCCGGGGCGCCGGCAAGACCGCTCCCGGGATCGTTCACCGGGGGTATGAAGGCGCCACCTTCAAACCGCCATCGGAGCCGTCATCGGGGCATGATGTTCATACCCTTCGAGCCAGAAATCACTCGGCTCGATCTGTTCAAGCCACTGCGGCTCGTACTTGCCCGTCTCGGCGAACGCCGGCACCCGATCGCTGATCACCAGCTTCGGCGCTTCCAGCGGCTCGCGCTTGAGCTGCTCGTTGAGCATGTCCAGATGGTTCTCGTACACATGGGCATCGCCGATGAAATAGGTGAACCAGCGCGGGGTATAGCCGGTCAGCCGACCGAACAGCGCCAGCAATGCCGCCCCTTCGGTGAGGTTGAATGGCGTACCCAGGCCAAGGTCGTTGGAACGGATATAAAGCGTCAGCGAGAGCTCGCGCGTTGTCACGTTGGGGTGGAACTGGTACAGCAGATGGCAAGGCGGCAAGGCCATTTCATCGAGCTGGGCGCAGTTCCAGCCATGGAACAGGATGCGCCGGCTGCCAGGGTCGTTGGCAATGGTGTCCAGGCACTGACGGACCTGATCGATGGCTTTGTACAGGATGACAAACGCCACGCCATCCTCTTCATCCTGGGCAATCTGACGGAACCCGGCCTTCTCCGCCATCTCGATCGCGGCTCGATTGCTCAGGGGGATGCGCTTGTAGCCCGGCCACTGCCGCCACTGGACCCCGTAGATCTCGCCCAGGTCGTCATGGCCCTGGCGGAACGGGTTGGCCAACCACTGGGCGTTTTCGTTGGCGTTCTGGTCCCAGACCTTGCAACCCAACTCACGGAATTGGCCGGCGTTGCGAACCCCGCGCAGGAAACCTACCATTTCGCCGATCGCCGACTTGAACGCCAGCTTGCGCGTGGTGATGGCGGGGAACCCCCTCTGCAGGTCGAAGCGCAGCATCGCCCCTGGCAGGCTGATGGTGCGGATGCCGGTACGGTTTTCCTGCAACGTGCCGTTTTCGATAACGTCGCGGACCAGGTCCAGATACTGTTTCATGGCTTACCTGTAGCTAGACGGCAGGGGGATCGCCCCTGCCGGGAGAGTGATCAGGCGGGTGTCGCCGTAGGCTTGCGATTATAAGCCCACCAGATGAGCGCAAGGCCAGCCACGATCATGGGGATGCACAGAATCTGACCCATGGTCAGCCATCCCCAGGCCAGGTAACCGAGCTGGGCATCCGGAACTCTCACGAACTCGACGATGAAACGGAAAATACCGTAGAACAACGCGAACATTCCAGAAACGGCCATGGTGGGCCGAGGTTTGCGCGAGTACAGCCAGAGAATCACGAACAGTGCCACGCCTTCGAGGGCGAACTGATACAGCTGCGACGGGTGGCGCGGCAACTGGGCCGGGTCGCTGAACGGTGGGAAGACCATCGCCCATGGCACATCGGTCGGCTTGCCCCACAGCTCGGCATTGATGAAATTGCCGATACGCCCGGCACCCAGGCCGATCGGCACCAGCGGGGCGACGAAGTCCATGAGTTCGAAGAACGACTTGTTGTGGCGCTTGCCGAACCACAATGCAGCGAGCATCACGCCGATGAAACCGCCATGGAACGACATGCCGCCTTTCCAGACCTCGAAGATCAGCGTCGGGTTGGCCAGGTACGCGTGCAGGTCGTAGAACAGCACATAGCCCAGCCGCCCTCCCACGATCACCCCCATCGACAGCCAGAAGACCAGGTCGGAGAGCTTTTCGCGGCTCCAGGTAGGGTCGAACCGGTTGAGGCGGCGGGTGGCCAGCAACCAGGCCCCGCCAATGCCGATCAGGTACATCAGGCCGTACCAATGGATTTTAAGCGGTCCGATGGCCAGTGCCACGGGGTCTATCTGCGGGTAAGGCAGCATTTAACATCCTCTCGATTCAAATCAGAAAGCTCAGGCCTACACAGAACAACAGGGCCGCAAACAGGCGCTTCAACAGGCGCGGTGACAGTCTGTGAGCCAACCGCGCCCCGTAACGTGCGAAAAACATGCTGGTCACGGCGATGCCGACCATCGCCGGCAGGTAGACGTAACCCACGCTGTGCGGCGGCAACTGGGGCTCATGCCAGCCCAGCACCATGAACCCCACTGCACTGGCGATCGCAATGGGCAGGCCACACGCTGACGACGTCGCCACGGCCTGCTGCATGGGCAGGCTGCGCCAGGTCAGGAAGGGCACGGTCAGCGAGCCGCCGCCGATGCCAAAAATGGCCGAGGCCCAGCCGATCACGCCCCCCGCTGCCACCCGTGCAGCCTTGCCGGGCACACCGCGGCTGGCCTTGGGCTTGAGGTCCAGTGCCATCTGCGCGGCAATCACCAAGGCAAAGACGCCGATGATCTTCTGCAGCATGGGCCCCTGGATCAGCGACGCCGTCTTGGCCCCGACACCGGCACCCAGCAGGATCCCCAGGGTCATCCAGGCAAAGATCGGCCATTGCACCGCGCCTTTGCGGTGATGCTCGAGCACAGCGTTGATGGAGGTGAAGACGATGGAGGCCAGGGAGGTGCCTACCGCAAGGTGCGTCAACACCGAAGCGTCAAAGCCCTGCAACGTGAAGCTGACCACGAGCACAGGCACGATGATGATGCCCCCGCCCACGCCAAACAGGCCAGCCAGCACCCCCGCACATGCACCCAAGACCAGATAGAGCACGAATTCCATTCGGCTTCCCCGAGAAATCAATCCGGCATGGTAACGGAAGCTGGGTTCGCGGCTCTAGTGAAGTCTGTGTCAGGTTGGATCTGCCGCGCTGCCTGGGTACAGTGGAAGAAAACACAGGACCGGAAAAATGTGCCTGATCGTGTTCGCCTGGCGGCCAGGGCATGCCCTGCCGTTGATCGTGGCAGCCAACCGTGATGAATTCTATGCCCGCCCTACCCTGGCGTTGGCACCGTGGGAAGACGCACCGCAGGTGTACGCGGGCAGAGACCTGGAGGCTGGCGGGACTTGGCTGGGAGTCGGCCCACAGGGAAGGTTCGCCGCGTTGACCAATATCCGTGACCCCAGACAGTCACTGGGATCGCATTCGCGTGGCGAGTTGGTGGCCGCTTTTCTGAAGGGTGAGCAAACCGTAGAAACTTATCTGAATCAGGTGGCAAGCCGAGCCGACCAGTATTCAGGCTTCAACCTGCTCATTGGCGATCAGCATGCTCTGGGGTACGTCAATGCCAGGGAAGCAGTGCCACGTCTGCTTGAGGCGGGCGTGTACGGGCTTTCCAATGCGCAGCTTGATACCCCGTGGCCGAAGCTGGTCAAGGCGCGCAGCCGCCTGGCGGAGTTGTTGGAAAAACCAGCCCCTGACCGACTATTGGGACTGTTGGCAGATGACGAGCCTGTGGTCGACGCCCTGTTGCCGGAAACAGGCGTGGGCCTGGCCACCGAGAAACTGTTGTCGAGCGCGTTCATCGCCAGTCAGCACTACGGCACACGCGCCAGTACCGTGCTGATTGTCGATAATCGAGGCCAAAGGCAGTTCATCGAACGCAGCTTCGGCCCGTTCGGATCCCTTCTCGGGGAGGTGAAACTCTCGGTTTGATCACCCAGGCCGACCTTGTATGCAGGTCAACTCACTAGGCGCCGGTACACATGGCGCTCAGAGCGGCTTGTTGGCCCCGGGCCCGATCATTCGTGCAAGCCCCAGGTTCTTCAGCGCCAGCTGCAGCGAGCTGTGGATGACCTGCGGGTTGTCATGGCTCAGCGCCTCTTGCAGCAGCTCTTTAGCCTTGCTCATGTTCACCTGGCGCAGCATCCACTTCACCTTCGGCAGGTTGGTGGCGTTCATCGACAGGCTGTCGAAGCCCATGGCCATGAGCAGGATGGCAGCTGCCGGGTCGCCCGCCATTTCGCCGCAGATACTTACCGGTTTGCCTTCGGCATGAGCATCGCAGACCACGGTGTTGACCGCCTGCAGCACGGCTGGATGCAGGTAATCGTAGAGGTCGGCTACCCGAGGATTGTTACGGTCCACAGCCAGCAGGTACTGGGTCAGGTCATTGGACCCCACTGACAGGAAGTCCACCTGTCGCGCCAGTTCACGGGTCTGGTACACCGCGGCCGGGATTTCCACCATCACGCCCACCGGCGGCATCGGTACATCGGTGCCTTCGTCGCGCACCTCGCCCCAGGCACGGTGAATCAGGTGCAGCGCTTCCTCGAGTTCTTGAACGCCGGAAATCATCGGCAGCAGAATCCGCAGGTTGTTCAAGCCTTCGCTGGCCTTGAGCATGGCCCGCGTCTGCACCAGGAAAATCTCGGGATGATCGAGCGTGACGCGAATGCCACGCCAGCCCAGGAAGGGGTTTTCTTCCTTGATCGGAAAGTAGGACAGCGCCTTGTCGCCGCCGATGTCCAGCGTGCGCATGGTCACGGGCAGTGGATGGAAAGCCGCCAGCTGTTCGCGGTAAATCGCCAACTGCTCTTTTTCGCTGGGGAAGCGCTGGTTGATCATGAACGGCACTTCGGTGCGGTACAGGCCTACCCCTTCGGCGCCACGCTGCTGGGCGCGGGCCACGTCGGCCAGTAGGCCGGTATTGACCCACAGCGGCATGCGGTGCCCGTCAGGGGTCACGCAGGGCAGCTCGCGCAAGGCGTCCAGGCCCTGTGCCAGCTGGCGCTCTTCCTCGACCACGTCGCTGTACTGTTTGCGCAGCACATCGCTTGGGTTGGTGAAGACCTCCCCTTTGTAGCCATCGACGATCAGCTCGATACCATCGACCTTCGAATAAGGCAGGTCGACCAGGCCCATCACGGTCGGAATGCCCATGGCGCGGGCCAGAATGGCCACGTGCGAGTTGCCCGAGCCCAATACCGAGACCAGGCCCACCAGCTTGCCTTCGGGCACTTCGCCCAGCATGGCCGGGGTCAGCTCTTCGCTGACCAGAATGGTGTTGTCGGCATACACCAGCGACTGCGAGCGGGCCTGTTGCAGGTAGGCGAGCAAGCGTCGGCCCAGGTCCTTGACGTCGGAGGCCCGCTCGCGCAGGTAATCGTCGTCCATCAGTTCGAAGCGGTTGACGTGCTCGCCCACCACCTGGCGCAGGGCACCCTGCGCCCATTGGCCGGTCTTGATGACCTCCCGCACCTCGCCGCCCAGGGCAGCGTCCTCGAGCATCATCAGGTAGACATCGAACAACGCCCGCTCTTCGGGGCGCAGTTGGGTGGCCAGCTTGGCCGACAGCTTGCGCATGTCGGCGCGCACACCTTCGAGGGCCGCATGGAACAGGTGCAGTTCGGCGTCGATGTCCTCGACCGTCTTGTCCGGGACCACTTCCAGGTCGGCCGGTGGCAGCATCACCACCGCCCGCCCTACGGCAGCACCAGGCGAGCCAGGCACACCAACGAACCGCGCCTCCTGAATACCCTTGCCCTGGCGACCCAGGCCGCGAATCGAGCCAGTGGCCTCGGCATGGGCGATCACCCCCGCCAATTGCGCACTCATGGTCACCAGGAAGGCCTCTTCGCCTTCGTCGAACTGGCGACGCTCGCGCTGCTGAATGACCAGGACCCCCACCACGCGGCGGTGGTGGATGATCGGGGCGCCCAGGAAGGAAGCGAAGCGTTCCTCGCCGGTCTCGGCGAAGTACCTGTAACGCGGGTGTGCGGCGGCATCTTCGAGGTTCAGGGGTTCTTCGCGGGTGCCCACCAGCCCGACCAGGCCTTCGTTGGGGGCCATGCTGACCTTGCCGATCGAACGCTTGTTCAACCCCTCGGTGGCCATCAATACGAACCGGTTGGTTTCCGGGTCCAGCAGGTAGACCGAACAGACCTGGCTGGCCATGGCCTCTTTGACACGCAAGACAATGATCCCCAACGCCGACTTGAGATCTTTGGCGGAGTTTACTTCCTGGACGATCTTGCGCAGCGTATTGAGCATGGCTCGGGGTCGAACTCCGTCGTCAGTCGCGCGTCAGAAGACGCGGTGCTAGCTCTTTCAGGGCGCGCCGATAGACCTCGCGCTTGAATGTCACAACCTGGCCCAGCGGGTACCAGTAGCTCACCCAGCGCCAGCCATCGAACTCCGGCTTGCCGGTCAGGTCCATACGCACCCGTTGTTCATTGCTGATCAGACGCAGCAGGAACCACTTCTGTTTCTGGCCGATGCACAACGGTTGGCTGTGGGTGCGCACCAGTCGCTGGGGTAAACGATAACGCAACCAACCACGGGTGCAGGCAAGAATTTCCACATCATCGCGTTCAAGGCCAACTTCTTCGTTCAGCTCGCGGTACAGGGCGTCTTCTGGCGTCTCGTCAGGGTTGATACCGCCCTGTGGAAATTGCCAGGCATCCTGGTTGATCCGTCGAGCCCATAGCACCTGCCCGGCATCATTCGTGAGAATGATCCCGACATTGGGGCGAAAACCATCCGGGTCGATCACGGCAGCAACCTCGCAAACGCATGTCACCGCATTGTTCCACAAAGCCTGCGAGCGCAGCAACGCGCCTGCGGTGCTTATATACCGTCAGCGCTATGCAAGTCTGTGAACCAGGCTTTGCCGACAGGCAATCGGTGGATACCTTGGCGAGGATCAGACGGGCTTGGCGCCCATCAATCCGGCGATGGACAGCAGGCACACGGCACTGAACACGGCCAACGCCAGTGTTAGCCGAGCACCCTGTGCAGGTGTCCTGCGCAGCCGATTCAGGCGCACCACAAGCCATACCCAGGCCAACGCGCCCACGGTATACAGCGCACTCGACGCCAGTAGCCAGGTCTGACCCAGCGGCCAACCCACCAGGTGCACCAGCCACCAACCGGTGAACGGCATGCTGATCAGGCTGATACCCATCATCAACCAGACGAAGACCAGAGGCCGCTGCATCAACCTGCCATACACCGTCCCGCCACCCTGCCGGCGGGCGCGCATCGTCCAGATCGCCAAGCCCAGAGCACCCAGCAACAACAATGCGGTGGCGATCACGTGCAAGGCTTTGAGGGTGTTGAGGTGTTCCATGTCACTCGTCCTGGGCTGGTTGCGTTACAGGGGGCTGCGAGCGAGCAAGGCCGCCAGGCTGCGCCGCCTGTTCACTGCGAAGCGGCGCCCCCCCGTGGGTAAGAGCTTAGCCGTTCAGCCAAGGAACAACGTGTAGGCCGGGTTCTGGGTTTCATCCCAGTAGGGATAGCCAATCTGCGCCAGCGCGGCCGGCACCAGGTGGCGCTCGTCCTCAGGGACCTGCAGCCCCGCCACCACACGGCCATCTGCCGCGCCATGGTTACGGTAGTGGAACATCGAGATGTTCCAGCGCCCGCCCAGCTTGTCGAGGAAGTTGAACAGTGCCCCTGGCCGCTCGGGGAATTCGAAACGCAGCACCATTTCATCGCTCGCCCCGGCCGAGTGCCCGCCCACCATGTGGCGAATGTGCAATTTGGCCAGCTCATTGTCGGTAAGGTCCGTGACCGGGAAGCCCTGGTCGATCAACTGCTGCACCAATGCCGCGCGGGGGTCGTTTTCCGGATGGGTCTGCACGCCCACGAAGATGTGCGCTTCATCGGAGGTGTGTTTGCGGTAGTTGAATTCGGTGATCTGGCGCTTGCCCACCGCTTCGCAGAAGGCCTTGAAGCTACCGGGGCGCTCCGGGATGGTGACCGCGATGATAGCTTCGCGCTTTTCACCCAGCTCTGCCCGCTCCGCGACATGGCGCAGGCGGTCGAAATTGACGTTCGCCCCGGAATCGATGGCGACGAGGGTCTGGCCGCTGACCCCGTACATCTCCACGTAACGCTTGATACCCGCCACCCCCAGTGCCCCCGCAGGCTCGGTGATCGAACGGGTATCGTCGTAGATGTCCTTGATCGCCGCGCAGATTTCGTCGGTGCTGACGGTGATGACTTCGTCCACGTACTGGCGGCAGATGTCGAAGGTATGCTGGCCAATCTGGGCCACCGCCACGCCGTCGGCAAACAACCCTACCTGCGGCAGCACCACCCGCTCACCAGCGGCCATGGCGGCCTGCAGGCAATTGGAGTCGTCCGGTTCAACGCCAATCACCTTGATTTCGGGGCGCAGGTACTTCACGTAGGCGGCGATGCCGGCGATCAGACCGCCGCCGCCGACCGGCACGAAAATGGCGTCCAGCCGACCAGGGTGCTGGCGCAGGATTTCCATGGCCACGGTGCCCTGGCCCGCGATGGTGTGCGGATCATCGTAGGGATGGATGTAGACGAAGCCTTTTTCATCGACCAGTTTCAGCGAATACGCCAATGCCTCGGGGAACGAGTCACCGTGAAGGACCACTTTGCCGCCGCGCGAGCGCACACCTTCGATCTTGATTTCAGGTGTGGTCTTGGGCATCACGATGGTGGCTTTGATGCCCATTTCCCGCGCAGCAAGGGCCAGCCCCTGGGCATGGTTGCCTGCCGACGCGGTGACCACACCGCGAGCCAGCTCTTCTGCGGTCAACTGCGCCAGCTTGTTGTAGGCCCCGCGGATCTTGAACGAGAACACCGGCTGCAGGTCCTCGCGCTTGAGCAGAATCTGGTTGCCCAGGCGTTTGCTCAACTGCCCGGCGCTGTGCAAGGGGGTTTCGACGGCAACGTCATAGACGCGCGAGGTGAGGATCTTCTTGACGTACTGTTCGAGCATCGGGAAAGCATCACTGGCCGCGGGACAAGGGCTCGGAGTCTACCCCAGCGTTATGTCGGACGACCACAGCCAAGCCGCGCTTGCCGTTATACTGGTCGCCTTTACATCCGCCCTGCCCCCTCTCGGAGCCCGCATGACCCAGGACCAACTCAAACAGGCCGTTGCCCAGGCTGCCGTCGACTTCATTCTGCCCAAGCTCGATGACAAAAGCGTCGTTGGCGTTGGCACCGGTTCGACCGCCAATTTCTTCATCGACGCCCTGGCGCAGCACAAGACGGCCTTCGACGGCGCGGTCGCCAGCTCCGAAGCCACGGCCCAGCGTCTCAAGGGGCATGGCATCCCGGTCTACGAGCTCAACAGCGTCAGCGAGCTGGAGTTCTATGTGGACGGCGCCGATGAAAGCGACGAGCACCTGAACCTGATCAAGGGGGGCGGCGCGGCCCTGACTCGGGAAAAGATCGTTGCCGCCGTGGCCAAGACGTTCATCTGCATCGCCGATGGCAGCAAGCTGGTACCGGTTCTGGGCAACTTCCCGTTGCCGGTGGAGGTGATCCCGATGGCGCGCAGCCACGTCGCTCGCCAGTTGGTCAAGCTGGGCGGTGACCCGGTCTACCGTGAGGGCGTGGTCACGGACAACGGCAACGTGATCCTCGACGTGTATAACCTGCAGATCACCAACCCGGTGGAGCTGGAAGCCCAGATCAATGCCATCGTGGGCGTGGTCACCAATGGCCTGTTCGCCGCACGGCCTGCCGACCTGCTGCTGTTGGGCACTGCCGACGGCGTGAAGACCCTGAAGGCCGAGTAACCATACAAGCCGGCATGCCCGGGTACGGTTGCGCCGTCCGGGGCTTGCCGAGCGCCGATATGGTCATGGCGCCGGCTGCTTGAATACGTAGAACAGGTTCGGCTCACTGACCATGTAAATGGTCCCGGTCTCGTCCATCGCAATGCCCTCCGCCTGCGGGACTGTCGCTTTGAGCCCCTGGAACCCCTTGCGCAATGACAAGGTGCTCAGTGGCCGCCCTTGCACATCCAGCTCCAGGACCAAGCGTGATTCATCCGACAGCGCCAGCAGGTGCCCACTGCGCTCGTCGAACTGCAGGCTCGACAGGTCGCGCACGAACAGGCGCGAATCGCGCTTTCGGTCCTGGACAACGTTCACGGCATAGGGTTGTTGCGGATCGTCATGAGGAAACCCGTGCACTTCATAGATGAGCATCGGGTCGCGCTCCTTGGCCACGAACAGCCGCTTGCCCACCGAGTCGAAGGCCAGCCCCTCGAAACCCTTGTTACCGTTGAGGCCGATGCCCAAGGTCAATTGCTCGGCCTGAGTAGCGTCCAGGGACAAGGTGTCGTCGGTGAGCCGCACACGGATCAGCCGCTGCTGGCGCTCGTCGGTAATCACGTAGCTGTTGGGACCGATGTACTCCACCGCCTCGGGATCACCGAAACCGTGCAACGCGATGCGCCGCAGGATTCGCCCGTCCAGCGACAGCTCGATCAGCTCCGAGCGGGCGTTGGTCACGGTGAACAGGCTCTTGCGGTCAGGGTCGTAGGTCAGCGCCGAGACATCGTCATCCAGCCCTTCGATCGGCCGCCCCTCGACCACCACCTGATAGCGATTCAAGCCAATGCTTTGCTCCGCCGGCTGCCACCACGTGGTGAGGTTGAACCAGGCACGTTCGAACAGACGAAATTCCTGCCCGACCCAGCCCAGCAACAGCAGGCCTAGAACGACAGGAACCAGTGACAGACGCAGATAACGGTGCATGGAGGCAGACTCGACGAAGGATGGCGAATCTAACCACAAACAACTGAAATAAAGCTTAATGCCATCATGTAAATAGCAGAAAAACCTAGCCTTTGGTAAAGCGGTAGAACAATGCCGGTTCGCTGACCATGTACAGGGTGCCCTGGTCATCCATTGCCACACCTTCGGCCCGAGGAATGGTGTGCTGCAGGCCATTGAAGCCCCCCAGCAACGTCATGAAGCTGACCTGCTCACCCTGCTCGTCCAGTTCCAGCAGCATGTTGGAGTCGGCAGACAGCGCCAGCAGGTGCCCCGTTCGCGGGTCAATGCCCAACGCCGACAGGTTTCGCAGGTCGAGCGAATCGCTGGGCAGCGGCGTTTTCTCGCCCGTCAGTTGGCCTTGCCCATTGGACTTCCATTCGTAAAGGCGCGGCGGCCGCTCCTCGCCGATGACCAGCCGCTGCTTCGACGCATCCCACACCACGGCCTCATAGCCCTTGTTTCCGTTTGGCGACTCCCCTAGGTCGTGGCTGGGGAAGTCCGCATGGTTGAGCACGGTAGTGGTGGCATCGACTTTCACCACCGTCAGGTCATGCAGCCGCTCGTCCGTGATTGCCAGGTAGCCGCCGTCCATGACCGTGACGCCTTCCGGGTTTGCCCAGCCATTAAGGGGAATGTTGCGCAGTACGTCGCCGTCCAGGTTCAGCTCGGTGAGGAAGGGTTGCTTGCCCATGACGGCGAATAGCGTACGCGTACTGGGGTTGTACGCGAGGTCCGATGCCTCGTAGTCGGCCATTGCCGGCAAGGGCTTGGCATCGATATCCACCGTGTAGTCCGGCAGCCACACGCTTTCACTGCGCTCGGCCGTGCTTTCAAAACCTTCCTTGATCCACAACGCTGCCCGATCGTCCCAATGCATGGCGAAGGCCACGCCATAGGTAATCACCACGCCCACGGCCAAGCCGAACGGCCAGCGCAGGTAGAACGGGCGCTTGAAGGAGGCAGGGGCGTTTGATTGCATCGAGGCGTCCTGGGGAAAGAAGCAAAGGTCTGCGCATTATCCAGAAGACGTGTGAAAAAACAGTCAACCCGCCCGGGCATTCGCAGATGACGCGGAGGTGGGCCGCCTGACCGCTGCCGTGGCCAGGGCGGATCATCCGCGAAAAGCCGAGTGGGTAGCGGCTTAGAGCACCCGGCTCTCGAAGCGGCTAATCCCTGGCAGCTCCAGAACCACGTCATCGCCCACGTTGAAGGGGCCTACGCCTGCTGGGGTGCCGGTCAGGATGACGTCGCCGGCCTGCAGCGAAAACTGCGCAGCCATGTGCTGGATCATCGGCACGATCGGGTTGAGCATCATTGCACTGGAGCCGTCCTGGCGGACTTCGCCGTTTACCGTCAGGCGCACCGGGATGGCCGTGATGTCTTCGAAGCTGGCGGCAGACACGAAGGGCGGCAACACGCAGGCGCCGTCGAAACACTTGGCCAACTCCCAAGGCAAGCCCTTTTCCTTGAGCTTGGCCTGCACGTCCCGCAGGGTCAGGTCCAAGGCCGGCGCGAAGCCGGAAATGGCATCGAGCACCTCTTCCTGGCTCGGTCGCGTGGACAGTGACTTGCCCAGCAATACCGCGATTTCCACCTCGTAATGCACCGACCCGCGGTCGGCAGGAATCTTGAACCCGCCCTCGGCCGGCACCACGCAACTGCCCGGTTTGATGAACAGGAGGGGTTCGGTCGGAATGGGATTGTCCAGCTCCTTGGCATGTTCGGCGTAGTTACGCCCGATGCATACCACCTTGCCCAGTGGAAAATGAATGCGCGTGCCGTCTGCATACTGGTGCTGGTAGTTCATGGCCACTCCTCTGGATACCGCTTTTTATTCAGGTGCGAAGATCTTACCCGGATTCATGATGCCCGCAGGGTCGAACACCGCCTTGATCGCCTTCATGCAGGCGATTTCTTCAGGGGAACGGCTGTAGCCCAGGTAGTCGCGCTTGGTCATGCCCACACCGTGCTCGGCGGAGATCGAACCGTCGTAGCGCTGGACGATCTCGAACACCCACTTATTGACCTCGGTGCAGGATGCGAAGAAGTCATCCTTGCTCATGTGCTCGGGTTTGAGGATGTTCAGGTGCAGGTTGCCGTCGCCGATATGCCCGTACCAGATCACCTCGTAGTGCGGGTAATGCGCCTGGACGACGGCGTCGATGTCGCGCAGGAAGGCCGGCACTTTCGAGACGGTCACGGAAATGTCGTTTTTATACGGCGTCCAGTGCGAAATGGTTTCGGACAGGTATTCGCGTAGCTTCCACAAATTCTTCAGCTGCGTCTGGCTCTGGCTCATCACGCCATCGAGCACCCAACCTTGCTCGACACAGTGTTCGAAGGTGGCCAAGGCTTCGTTGGCCACCGCTTCGGTGCCGGCCTCGAACTCCAGCAAGGCATAGAACGAGCATGGCGTTTCGAAGGGCGCAGGCACGTCACCGCGCGCCAGGATCTTGGCCAGGCCCTTGTCGGAGAAAAACTCGAACGCCGTCAGGTCCAATTTGCCCTGAAACGCGTGAAGTACCGGCATGATCGAGTCGAAATCAGGCGTGCCCAACACCATGGCGGTGAGGTTGCGCGGTGCGCGGTCCAGGCGCAGGGTGGCCTCGACCACGAACCCCAGCGTACCTTCGGCGCCAATGAACAGCTGGCGCAGGTCGTAGCCGGTGGCGTTCTTGATCAGGCCCTTGTTCAATTCCAGCAACTCACCGCTGCCGGTGACCACCTTGAGGCCCGCGACCCAGTTGCGGGTCATGCCGTAGCGGATCACCTTGATGCCACCGGCATTGGTACCGATGTTACCGCCTATCTGGCTGGAGCCACTGGAGGCAAAGTCCACTGGGTAATACAGGCCCTGCTCCTCGGCGAACGCCTGTACCTGCTGGGTAATGACCCCTGGCTGGCAGACCACGGTGCGGTCGAAGGCGTTGAAATCCAGGATGCGGTTCATGTAATCGAAGGCGACGACCACCTCCCCGCTGGCGGCCACGGCGCCCGCGGACAATCCGGTACGCCCCCCGGAAGGCACGAGCGCCACACGATGGGCATTGGCCCAGCGCACGATGGCCTGCACCTGTTCGATCGTCCGGGGCAGGACGATGGCGCTGGGCGCAGGCGGGTAATGGCGCGTCCAGTCCTTGCCATAGGCTTGCAGGGACTCGGGGTCGGTCAACACCTTGCCGGGGTCGACCAGGGTCATCAACTCATCCAATGCAGCGGGCTGGGTCATCGCCTGAACTCTCGCTTTATTCATGGTCACCCTGAGCACTCTTCACCTGTCGGGATAAGCTCAGATTGTGTCGCGTATGCTAGCATAGCGCCCCCGCTGTTCATGCTAGAGCTGCCCACGGGCGCCTGGCATCACCCTCGCCACTTTTCTCCGGGATACAGGTTTACGCAGATGAGCAAGACTTCTCTCGACAAGAGCAAGATCCGGTTCCTTCTTCTTGAAGGTGTACACCAGAACGCGGTCGATACCCTGACGGCTGCCGGCTACACCAACATCGAATACCTCACTGGTTCGTTGCCCGAAGCAGAGTTGAAGGAAAAGATCGCCGACGCCCATTTCATCGGCATCCGCTCACGCACCCAGTTGACCGAAGAAATCTTCGACTGCGCCAAGAAACTGGTCGCCGTCGGTTGCTTCTGCATCGGTACCAACCAGGTTGACCTGGAAGCGGCCCGTCAGCGCGGTATCGCGGTGTTCAACGCGCCGTACTCCAACACCCGTTCGGTAGCCGAGCTGGTACTGGCCGAAGCCATTCTGCTGCTGCGCGGCATTCCGGAAAAAAATGCCTCGTGCCATCGTGGCGGCTGGATCAAGAGCGCAGCCAACTCCTTCGAGATTCGCGGCAAGAAACTGGGCATCGTCGGTTACGGCTCCATCGGTACCCAACTGTCTGTACTGGCCGAAAGCCTGGGCATGCAGGTGTACTTCTTCGATCCGCTGACCAAGCTGCCGCTGGGCAATGCTGTCCAGGTGACCAACCTGCACGAATTGCTCGGCTTGGCCGATATCGTCTCGCTGCATGTGCCTGAGCTGCCATCTACCCAGTGGATGATCGGCGAGAAGGAAATCCGAGCGATGAAGAAGGGCTCCATCCTGATCAACGCTGCCCGCGGTACCGTGGTCGAACTTGATCACCTGGCCGCAGCCATCAAGGACAAGCACCTGATCGGCGCTGCCATCGACGTGTTCCCGGTCGAGCCACGCTCCAACGATGAAGAGTTCGAAAGCCCGCTGCGCGGCCTGGACAACGTGATCCTGACGCCGCACATCGGCGGTTCCACTGCCGAGGCTCAGGCCAACATCGGCCTGGAAGTGGCCGAAAAGCTGGTCAAGTACAGCGACAACGGGACCTCCGTGTCGTCGGTCAACTTCCCGGAAGTGGCCCTGCCTGCTCACCCTGGCAAGCACCGCCTGCTGCACATCCACGAAAACATCCCGGGTGTTCTCAGCGAAATCAACAAGGTATTTGCCGAAAACGGCATTAACATCTCGGGTCAGTTCCTGCAGACCAACGAGAAAGTGGGCTATGTGGTGATCGACGTCGACGCCGAATACTCGGACCTTGCGCAGGAGAAGCTGCAACAGGTCAAGGGCACCATCCGCTCGCGCGTACTGTTCTAACACGCGGCCAGCGTGAATCAAGGGAGGCCCAGGTGGCCTCCCTTTTCGTTATGGGGCCACCACAGCGGCGGACGGGGAGCACAAAAAAACCAGGCTGCACGTCAAACGATGCCGCGACTTCAGGGTCATAGGCTGCGCTCGACCATGGCGAGGAATAAAGCCGTGGCGACGGTTATTCATTCGCTAAACGAAAAGGGGCATTCATGCGTTCGACCATAGGGGTACTGCTGGCAGTACTGATCAGCCCATTGGCTCAGGCAGAGCTGATGGACGAAATCGCCGATCGCGGTGAACTGCGCATCGCTGTGCAGAGTGACAACGCACCATACGCCTTCAAGCAGGATGACCACCTGACAGGGTTCGATGTGGAGTTCGGCCAGGCCCTGGCCTCGGAGCTCGACCTGCGCGTGGAGTTCGTCGAAGCACCCGAGGCGCAAACCCTGCCCGGCGTTGAAAGTGGTAAATACGACATCGCGTTGCTGCCTGTCACGGCAATACCGCAAGGCGATAGCCCGCTCGACACCAGCCAGCCTTTTGGCAAGCAACAGCTGGTGGTGCCGTTCCAGAAGGACAACCCAGCCTTCGAAAGCGCCGTGAACAACGCGCTGCAACGCCTGAAGGACAGCGGGCGTACGGCCGAACTGGAACACAAGTGGCTTGCCGACGAGCAGCAGGCCGCAGCGACTCGGTAGCGTGCCGCAGTCAACCGTGGCAGGTGCTGATAAGCATGCTCGCCCGCTCAGAAGGGATCATTGCCACGGCGCCTGAACCAGCCAGTCAATGACAGGCGCTCGCGACCGGCCGGCAGCACCTCATGAGGGACTTCGCCGGACAGGAAGACCACCAGGCACCCCGCGATGGGCTGAACATCGTGCTCCACCCCATCGGCCAGGAACATGCGCAACTGTCCCCCGTCTGCGGGCGTCCAGTCTTCGTTCAGGTAGAACACGGCCGAAACCATGCGCCGGTCGTCATCGCGAAAACGGTCCAGATGCCGTTTGTAGAACGCGCCGGGTGGGTAAAGCGCAAAGTGGCATTCGAAGTCTTCCAGGCCCAGGAAGAGCCCTTGGTTGATTGCCAGGCGCAGTTGGTCCATGGCTGCCAGGTACTGGTCGCAGGCGTGCGCCTGGCCTGGATCGATCCACTGGATCTGATCCCCACGGATGGCCTCGCGCACCTCTTGGGAAGGCCCCCGTCCAATCCCTGCGGGGTTGAGCTCCCCTTCGGCATAACGGCGTCGGCATTCGTTTGCCAGCGCGCCGACCAGGTCCGCCGGCAGAAACAGTGCCTGCTGGGACCAGCCATGGGTGGCCAAATCGTCGACGACGGCCGCAAGCATTGGGTGTTGGGGGGAAATGTGCATGGCGCATCATATCCATTCGCCCCGTCGGCGCACAGCGCCACTTGGCTGAGAAGCGCGTGGATATCTCGACAAACCGGCGCTGCCCCACAGACAATAGCCCTCTGCCGACAGGAGTCCTGAATGCGCCGTCTGTTTTCCCTGATTCTGCTGATGAGCTGCACGTTGCCTGTCTGGGCAGATAGCCTGGATCAGCTGTACAAGACCGCTGGCTGGCCCGAGCAACGCGCCCATTTCACCGACGCCTTGAACGCCGCCCAGCAGCGCTACCGCAACAGCTTGCCACCTGCCGTTTACCAGGCGCTGGTGAGCAACAGCAACCAGCGCTTCCAGGCCCAGGCCGTGGACCGCCGTGCACTGGCGCAACTGCGCTCGGCACTGCCCAATCCATCACCGGCGCTGGCCTTTTTCCAGTCGCCGCTAGGGCGCAAGATCGTCGCGGCCGAATTGCGGGCTACCCGCAAGGATGAGTTGGCCAAGAACGCCGATGGGCTCCCGAAGATTCAGGCCAGCGATGATCGCATGCTGATCATTGGGCACCTGGCCCAGGCGCTACCCGCCCGTGAGGCAGGGGCCGAGGTGAGCCTTGCCATTGCCGGCATGGCTGCCGACAGCCTGAGCTCGATGATTCCGGGGTTGTTGGGCGGTGGGCAGGCCCAAGGTCTGCTCGACGGCCAGCGCCAACGCCTTATGAAGCAGATCGGCCAGGACCTGAACAACACCCTGCTGTATGTATACCGTGACCTCACGGACGCAGAACTCGAAGCGTTTGCAACCTTTGCCGAATCCAACGACGGCAAAGCCTACTATCGAGCTGCGCTGGCAGCCATTCGCGCCGGCCTGGCGGTTGGCCAAAGTACCGGCGAGCTGAATTGATCAACCCAAGTGCTGGTCGATGAAGTCGAAATAGCGCTGTCGAATGGCAGGCAGTTCGTTGGCAAGATGATGTCGGGCCCCGGGTAGCATCATGACCTGCGGCTGCGCGAACTTAGCCCTCAGCACCTGAAGGTTGTAAGGCCAGTCAACCGTGCCATCGGCCTCCCCTTGCACAATCAAGGGCTGCCGGGTACTGACGGGCGCCGCCTCGATGCGTGTGATCCAATCGATCAGTGCGCCAACCCATGCCGTTGGTAATCGCCTGGGCTGAAGCGGATCAGCTTCAAGAAACGGTAGAAACGCAGGGTCTGTGCTGTTTTCGGTGAAACGCCGCTCGATGCCGTTCACGAAGTGGCGCAACACGTGATAGCTGAGCTTCGACCAGCGCCAGGCACAGGGGCGTACCAATGGGGCAAGCAGCAATACCTGCCCATCGATGGGGCTTGTCTGTGGGTTGTGCAGCAGGTGATCCACGGCAATGGCCCCACCTGTGCTCTGCCCGCACAGGTGCCATGGATGAGGCAGCTGCAAGCTGCGCGTCTGTTCGAACAGGCACTCAAGTACCTGCTGGTAGATCGCGAAATCATCGATGCTGGCGCGTTCGCCGCTAGACAGGCCGTGGCCGGGTAAATCGCAGCTGACAACGGCATAACCGCGCTTCAATGCCCATGCCACCAGATGCCTGTACAAGCCCATGTGGTCGTAGTACCCGTGCAACAGCAGCAAGGTAGCCTTGGGCTGCTGTGGACACCACACCTGCGCAACCACCTCGAATCCGGCAACCGCAAACTGCCCAAGCCAGCTGTGGACAGGCAGATCGAGCCCATAGAAGCGTTGGTAGGCCTTCGCATGGGTGCACAGCGGCTTACGCGCATTCAGCGGGGCCAGGCTTGTGCGCAGGAGGTCTGGATGGAAGCTTGCAGGCATTTTGGTGGGTCCGGCGTGAAGCAAGTATTGACCTGAGATATTCAGCTCATCGACGCGCCGTGGCAAGCTGGCCGTACCAGCAACCCACCTCCCACTGCCCGTGGGAGCAGCAATCGGCCTTTCATGAACCTGCAAACTCTCAAATGGCTGAGCATGATGCTCGGCGTCGTGGCCGGGACGGTCATCATCTGGCAGGCGTACACGACCTTCCAGGTCCGCTATTTACGCCCGTTCGACAACCAGGCCACGTTGTTCGACGGCTCGCACTTACAGCTACCTACCGAACTGGCCGGCCCCGGGCCCGTGCGGGTCGTGCATTTCTGGGACCCAGCCTGCCCGTGTAACGTTGGCAACCAACAGCACCTGGCCGACCTGATGAAGCAGTTCACGAACCGGGGCGTCAGCTTTCACGTCTTGCACAAACCCGGCACACGGGGCTATCTGCCGGACGACCTTGCTGCGCTGGAACCACTAAACAACCTGCCTGGCAGTGAACATATGCCAGCGTCGCCCGCGGTAGCCATCTGGGATCGCCAAGGGCACCTGGCCTACTTCGGCCCGTACAGCGAAGGCGCGGTATGCAACGCTGCCAACAGCTTCATCGAGCCCATACTCACCGCGCTGCTCGACGGCCGCCCTGTCAGCGCCTCCAACACCCTGGCGATCGGCTGTTACTGCCCCTGGGCAGACTGATGTATGCGAGCAGGGTTGCCCACCACCGTCGCCCCTGCCGGAACATCCCGGGTAACGACACTGCCTGCGCCGACCACTGCATCATCACCGATGCACACCCCTGGAAGAATGATGGCACCGCCACCAATCCACACGTTATTGCCAATGCTGACCGGCCGCCCACTCTCAAGGCCCGTGCGCCGCAGCTGCGGGTCGAGCGGGTGGTCGGCCGTGTAGATCTGCACATTGGGGCCGATCTGGCAGTCCTCGCCGATGTGCACAGGCAGCACGTCAAGGATCACGCAATTGAAGTTCATGAACGTATTGCGGCCCACGCTGATGTTGTATCCATAGTCGCAATAGAAAGGGGCACGCAGCACCACACCCTCACCCGCATGGCCGAGGTGCCCTGCCAGCAATGCATGCCGCGCCTGGGCCGTCAGCTCCACGCTGTTGTTGTAGCGGTGCATCCAGTGTTTGTTGGCCGCCTGTTCGGCTTGCAACTCGGGGCACGTGGCGTGATACAGCTCGCCTGTCAGCATTTTCTGTTTTTCGCTTTTGGACATGGAAACTCCTGGCGGCTCGTTATGCTACTGATCGTCAGACCTCACGATGAACCAGACTTCCCAACGCGTCGCATGAAAACGGCGTGCTGCTCAACCCCGCAGCGGCTGTGCAGCGCGCTATCAGAACCCGCCGATGGCAACGCGTTTGCTAAAGGATACGTTCTGGTGTGCATCCACTAATCAGACAAGCGCATGTAACGAGCAGGCCTACGCGCTTACTGCATGCATTTTTTCTCAAGAGAAATGACCTATGCATAAAAGATTCATGGAAATCGATGGCGCACGGCTGAGCTACATCGACCAGGGCCAAGGTTTTCCAGTGCTCCTTGGCCACAGCTATTTGTGGTCAGCTGACATGTGGAGTGAGCAGCTCGACGCGCTGTCCCGGCATTTTCGAGTCATCATTCCAGAGCTCTGGGGGCACGGCGACTCCGATGCTCCGCCGGTTACGACCAGAACCACCTCTGATCTGGCGCGTCAGCACATTCAATTGCTCGACAAGCTGGGGATTGAACGCTGCCACCTGGTGGGGCTATCGGTCGGGGGGATGTGGGGGGCACTGCTGGCCGCCGAGCATCCCGAGCGGGTTGACCGCCTGGTGCTGATGGATACCTACCTGGGCGCAGAGCCGGACGCCACCAAACGCAAGTATTTCGCCTTGTTGGACGCTGCGTCTGCCGCAGGTGCGTTCGACGATGAGCTGCTGGACGTCATCGTACCCATCTTCTTTCATCCCGGCGGCCATACAGTGCCAGCACTGCGTGAACGGTTTCGAGCAACATTGAAGGCCACGTCCGCCAACACTATCCGCGACAGCTATGACCCAATGGGCCGCATCATATTCGGCCGACCGGACGCACTGGCGCAATTAGGGGGCCTTTGTAGCGAACGAACCATCGTGGTGTGTGGCGACCAGGACATCCCCAGGCCACCGGCTGAAGCCAACGAGATGGCGCAGATCATCAATTGCCTGGCCGCTCAGATCCCCGTTGCGGGGCATATCTCGTGCCTGGAAAACCCTGAGGTGGTGAACCAGTTTCTCTTGAATTGGCTACCGCGACACTGCTGAAGCCTGCTGGCCTGTTTCAAGCAGCTGACCATTCTTGCAACGCGGTAACCTGAGCCCAATAGGGTTGGGCTCAGGTGGAGACGCCCTCAGGTCGCGATTGGAAACGACCCGAAGGCAGCCGGTGCATCAGAATGCAGGCAGCACGGCACCTTGGTATTTCTTGGCGATGAATGCCTTCACTTCAGGGCTGGTCAAGGCTTTGGCCAGCTTCTGAATGGCATCGCTGTCCTTGTTGTCAGGACGCGCCACGAGGAAGTTGACGTAAGGCGAGTCGCTGCCTTCGATGACCAGGGCATCCTTGGCAGGATTCAGGCCGGCTTCCAGCGCGTAGTTGGTATTGATCATGTCCAGGTCGACCTGATCCAGCACGCGCGGCAACATGGCCGACTCCAGCTCGCGAAACTTCAGGTTTTTCGGGTTCTCGGCGATGTCTTTCGGGGTGGCCAGGGCGTTCTTCGGGTCCTTGAGGGTGATCAGCCCCGCCTTCTGCAAGAGCAGCAGTGCGCGGCCGCTGTTGCTGCCCTCGTTAGGAATGGCAACGGTTGAGCCTTCCTTGAGCTCATCCAGGCTTTTGACCTTCTTCGAGTAGCCACCAAACGGCTCGACATGCACGCCGATCACGGTCTCAAGGTGCGTACCCTTGCCCTCGTTGAAGCTCTGCAGGTACGGGAGGGTCTGGAAGTAGTTGGCATCCAGACGCTTCTGATCAACCTGCACGTTGGGTTGCACGTAGTCGGTGAATACCTTGATCTGCAAGTCGACACCTTCTTTGGCCAACGTCGGCTTGATCAGCTCCAAGATCTCGGCATGCGGCACCGGCGTTGCGGCAACCACCAGTTTTTCGGCGGCGGCGACCAGGCCGCTAAAGGACAGGGCGGCAGCCAGGGCAGTGGTCAGCAGGGTCTTCTTCATGGTGATCCTTGTTCTGCATCTGAGCCATCGAAGATGGCAAATGGGGCGCCCAACGCAATGCGATGACGGGCGTGAAGCGGACAATACCGATAATTTTTATTCCCGAACAATATCTTTTATTTCGTTGCTTATTCCAAAACCAAAATGCCACCAGCGTGTTTGCTTATGAGCTGCCTCTAGCGTGGAACGTCGGGCAGGTCCAGGTCTTCGGGCAGGATTTCCGGCCCATCACTGACCAGCAGGGCGAAGTGGATGACGTTTTCCAGCTCACGGGTATTGCCGGTCCAAGGATGCTGCTCGAGCAGGCTCTGTGCAGCCTCGCTTATCAACGGCACGGGCCGCTGCAAACGCCCGCTGTAGATGCCAACGAAGTATTCCGCCAACGCAAGGATGTCCCCCGGCCGCTCGCGCAGCGGCGGCAATTCAAGGGCGCCCTCGCGCAAATATTGATACAACCGCTCGCTGAAGCGCCCTGCCTTCACCACCCGCGCCAGGTCAATGCTCGTGGCCGCCACCAGTCGTACATCCACCGGCTGCGCCTGGTGTGCGCCTACGCGGGTGACTTCGCGGTTTTCCAGTGCTGCCAGCAGCTTGGCCTGAATGGCCTGTGGCAAGTCGGCGATCTCGTCCAGGTAAAGCGTGCCGCCGTTGGCCGATCCGAACCAGCCAGCGCGGCTGCTGGCAGTGCCGCCATGGCTACCGGCGCTATAACCGAACAGCTCTGCATCGGCATAGGTTGGGCTGATGGCGGCGCAGTTGACCGACACGAACAGGCCGGTGCGGTCGCTGGCGCGGTGAATCTGGCGGGCCAGCAACTCCTTGCCGGTGCCGGTTTCGCCTCGGATCAGCACCGGCAGCGGCAGCGGCGCCAGGTGCTCCAGCTCCGTGCGCAATCGCTGGGAACGCGGGTCGATGAAGACCAGCGCCTTGGCGCGAATGCTCAGCGGGCTCTTGTCGAGTTCGGGGAATGTCAGCAATGGCTGGCCGAAGGGGTTCTGATACGTCATGACGAGCTCCCGCCCCTGGCCTGCGGCGGCCGGGCGTGTGACGGATGGAAACGGACGCCGTTCAGGCGCGGCGCAGCGCGCGTTGTTCGATGCGGCCTTGCAGGCGATACAGGTAGGCGAACCCCTGCTCCCAGCATTCATGGCCGGATTTCACGTTGATGTGGCCGGCGCCGGTCAGAAGCCCTGCTTCTGCACCCCACTGCTGGGCCATGTGCAAGGCGCGCGGGACGCTGACAGCGGGATCGTTGTCCGAGCTGACCACCTGACTCGGAAAGGGAAGCGGCGCCTGCGGGATGGGCGAAAAATTGCGCAGCGCCGGCGCGCACCCTGGTCGCTCGACATCCGCCGGCGCCACCAACAAGGCGCCACGCACGCGACCGAGCAGAGCGGCAGCGGCCTGTTCGGCCCAATGCGCCACCGTGATGCAGCCCAGGCTATGGGCAATCAGGATCACCGGGCCGGGCTCGGCGGCGATGGCGGTATCCAGCGCCTTCACCCAGTCCTGGCAGAGCGGTGTCAGCCAATCGCGCTGCTCCACGCGTGCGCTGTTGGGCAGCGTACGCTGCCAGTGGCTTTGCCAATGATTGTCCGGCGATCCCTGCCAGCCTGGGATGATCAGGTAGCGAACTGATTCGTTACGCATGAAGTGGGTCTCCAGTAGCTTGCGTGCTTGGAAACCCAGTATAAGGCGGCCTATATATACTTAAAGGAATAAAAAGAAATTTGTTTATAACCTTTAAGTAAATAACCAGCCGACGTGACCTTGCGACGCCGCGTTATTCCCATCAAACGTACTGCCTCAAATGGCTGGCAGTTTCTGCCAGACCTTCGGCCGGAAGAACAACGTTTCGCCCCTTGCCAGCCCTGTCAGACTGTCGTGGTCCTTGACCACCTCAGCTTCGATCAGCTCGCTTTGGCCCTCGACTTTCAAGGTCACCCGCGTGGTGGCACCCAACGGGCGAATATCCCGAACTTCGGCGGCATGGTGGCCCTCGGTTTCATGACGCGACAACGACACTTCATGGGGCCGGAACAGCACATGCTGACCCTCGCTCAAGGCCAGGCGGTTGGAATCCCCCAGGAAGTGGTAGACGAAATCATTGGCGGGTTGTTCGTACACTTCGCCCGGCGAGCCGATCTGCTCGATCACGCCCTTGTTCATGACCACGATCCGGTCAGCCACTTCCATGGCCTCTTCCTGGTCATGGGTCACGAATACCGAGGTCAGGTTGATATCTTCGTGCAAGCGGGCCAGCCAGCGGCGCAGCTCCTTTCGCACCTTGGCGTCCAGTGCGCCGAAGGGTTCGTCCAGCAGCAGCACCTTGGGCTCCACGGCCAGCGCGCGGGCAAGGGCGATACGCTGACGCTGACCACCGGACAATTGCTCCGGGTAGCGATCGGACAGCCAGTCGAGCTGCACCATGTTCAGCAGCTCGTGCACTTTATGGGCAATGCTGCTTTCGCTCGGGCGCTCACTCTTGGGCTTCATGCGCAGGCCGAAGGCGACGTTGTCGAATACGGTCATGTGCCTGAACAGCGCGTAGTGCTGGAATACGAATCCGACGTTGCGATCACGAACGTCATGGCCAGATACGTCCTCGCCATGGAATACGATATTGCCCTGATCAGGTGTTTCCAGGCCGGCGATGATGCGCAGCAGCGTGGTCTTGCCGCAGCCGGATGGGCCCAGCAGCGCTACCAGCTCACCGCTGTTGATGTCCAGGTTGATACCATCGAGCGCCTGGAAACTGTTGAAACGCTTGCTGACGTTACGAACTTCGATCGACATGAATCATTCCTCCGCAGCGCTATGGCGCAGACGGTTAATACGGTTCTCGCTCCACTGCTTGAGCAGCAGGATGAAGAGCGCCAGGATCAGCAACAGGCTGGCCACGCTGAAGGCCGCCACGTGGTTGTACTCGTTGTAGAGAATTTCCACGTGTAGCGGCAGCGTGTTGGTCACGCCACGAATATGGCCGGAAACGACCGACACCGCGCCGAATTCGCCCATCGCCCGCGCTGTACACAACACCACGCCATAGATAAGGCCCCACTTGATGTTCGGCAGCGTCACATGCCAGAACATCTGCCAGCCATTGGCACCGAGCAACCGGGCAGCTTCTTCTTCCTGGGTGCCTTGTTCCTGCATCAGCGGAATCAGCTCGCGGGCTACGAACGGGACCGTGACGAAGATGGTGGCCAGGACGATGCCCGGCAGGGCGAAGACGATCTGGATGTCGTGATCCTGCAGCCACGGCCCGAACAGGCCCTGGGCACCGAACATGAGCACGTAGACCAGGCCGGCGATCACGGGCGACACCGAGAACGGCAGGTCAATCAGGGTGACCAGAATACTTTTGCCGCGGAAGCTGTACTTGCTCACGCACCATGCCGCACTGACCCCGAACACCAGGTTCAGCGGCACCGAAATGGCAACGGCGAGCAGGGTGAGTTTCAGGGCCGACAACGCGTCGGGTTCGAAGATGGCTTCGAAGAAAGTGCCGAACCCATTCTTCAGGGCCTGGGAAACCACGATGACCAGCGGCAACAGCAGAAACAGTGCAAACACCAGCCAGCCAAGGCCGATGAGTAACCGCCGCGATGTGGCGCTGCCGCGGCGGGCGGCGTTGGCGGCGGCGGTTGCATTCAGGGAAGAACTGGACATGCCGACCTCCTTCAAGGGGTTTCGATGCGGCGCTGCAACAGGTTGATCAGCAGCAGCAGAATGAAGGAAACCACCAGCATCAACACGCCAATGGCGGTAGCGCCGGTGTAGTCGTACTGGTCGAGCTTGACCATGATCAGCAGGGGCAGGATCTCGGTTTTCATCGGCATGTTGCCGGCGATGAAAATGACCGAACCGTACTCACCCACGCCACGGGCGAACGCCAGGGCAAAGCCGGTGAGCCAAGCCGGTAGCA
The DNA here is from genome assembly GCF_002420785.1 of Pseudomonas sp. UBA5666. NCBI lineage: Bacteria > Pseudomonadati > Pseudomonadota > Gammaproteobacteria > Pseudomonadales > Pseudomonadaceae > Pseudomonas > Pseudomonas sp. UBA5666. The sequence continues at coordinate 177,449 of NZ_DIIQ01000002.1, forward strand.
AGGCCGGGGCCAGGATGTGGCGAAACACCTGCAGCGGTCTGGCGCCCAGGCAGGCAGCGGCTTCTTCGACCTCGCGCGGGATGTCTGCCAGCACTGGTTGTACCGTGCGCACCACGAACGGCAGGGTGACGAACGTCAGCGCCAGGGTGATGCCCAAGGGGGTATAGGCGATCTTGAAACCCAGGTCGGTCGCGAACTGGCCGACCCAGCCCGCCGGCGCGTACAGCGCGGTGAGCGCGATGCCGGCCACTGCCGTTGGAAGGGCGAAAGGTAAATCGATCATCGCGTCGATGATCTTGCGCCCGGGGAAGGTATAGCGCACCAGCACCCAGGCCAGCAGCGTCCCGATCACACCGTTGATGATCGCGGCAAACAGGGCGGTGCCAAAGCTCAGCTTCAGCGCAGCGATGACCCGCGGCGCGCTGATGATGGTCCAGAACTGTTCGAAGGTCAGCTGCGAGGCATGGATGAACATGGCCGCCAGCGGTATCAGCACAATCAGGCTGAGGTACACCAAGGTGTATCCCAGCGTCAGCCCGAAGCCGGGTATGACGGGGGAAATGCGACGTGACATAGAGATCCCTGGTTGAATGCACGTGGCCCGGGAACCATCCCGGGCCGTGGTAGGCGTCCGAATTGTGTGTTGTTCCTTGGCCCTTACTGTGCCTGATAGATCTGGTCGAACACACCGCCATCATTGAAGAATTTTGGCTGGGCGATCTTCCAGCCGCCGAAGTCCTTGTCGATGGTCACCAGGTCCAGCTTGGGGAACTGCTTGCCAAATTCAGCCGCCACCTTCTCGTCACGCGGGCGGTAGAAGTTCTCGGCGGCGATCTTCTGTCCGGCCGGGCTGTAGAGGTGTTTCAGGTACTCGGTAGCGATTTCGGTATTGCCCTTTTTCTCGGCGTTCTTATCGACCACCGCCACGGGCGGCTCGGCCAGGATCGACAGCGACGGCACGACGATGTCGAACTTGTCAGCCCCACCGTCTTCCTTCAACGCCAGGAAGGCTTCGTTCTCCCAGGCCAGCAGCACATCGCCCTGACCGTTGTTGACGAAGGTGATGGTCGATCCGCGGGCGCCGGTGTCCAGGACTGGCACGTGCTTGAACAGTTCCTGCACGTAGGCTTTTGCCTTGTCCTCGCTACCGCCGGTTTTCAGGCCATAGGCCCAGGCGGCGAGGAAGTTCCAGCGCGCGCCCCCGGAAGTCTTGGGGTTCGGGGTAATGACCGACACATCCTTCTTGATCAGGTCGCCCCAGTCCTTGATGCCTTTGGGGTTGCCCTTGCGTACCAGGAATACGATGGTCGAGGTGTAGGGGGTACTGGCGTCCGGCAAACGCGTCTGCCAGTTTTCCGGCAGGGTCTTGCCGAGCTTGGCGATTTCGTCGATGTCGCCGGCCAAGGCCAGGGTCACCACGTCGGCGCGCAGACCGTCAATCACCGCACGGCCCTGTTTGCCCGAGCCGCCATGGGACTGCTGGATCTTCACCTTATCGCCTGGATGGGCCTGCTGCCAGTGCTTGATGAACTCGGCGTTGTACTGCTGGTACAGCTCACGGGTCGGGTCGTAGGACACGTTCAGCAGTTCGTAATCCTTGGCGATGGCGGAACCGGCAAAAATAGCACTGGCCAGAGCGGCAAGCGCATAACGACGGATGGACATGGTGAAGCTCCCGATTGGCATTTTTCTAGTTCTGGAAGGTGGGGCGTGTTCAGCCGGGCTTGTTGCCAGGCTGCTGCAGGCGGAACTTCTCCTTGCGCTCGATCTGCACCACCTGGGCGTTGTGCACGGTGATTTCCACAGCGCCAAAGCGCAGATCGCGCAGCGCGCTCTGGATCTCACGCAAGATGGTGGCTTCGTCCTGACCGTCGATACTGCGCAGCGATGCACTCATGCTCGTTCTCCTTGGAGTGAGATTGCCGGGCAGAGGTTTGAATGAGGGTTTGCGCCTGGCGTGAGGGCAATAGTAGTGGGGGCGGATTATTCTTAAAAATACTGTTTGGGCATTTTTATATAACCATTTACACGATTGTCTGGATGCGCTTCCTCAATGGACGTATTAGCGCAGGCCATGCGCTGGTTGACGTGTTTGCGCGTAGAGTCCATCGCCGAAAAGTCGGCTTTTACGCGCAGGGTCGCTGGCTTCCAGGTCGTGGCTTAGGTGTGCAGTTGAGGGGTGCAGGTTCGCCTCGTAGGCGCGGCGTCTGCGGGGCGCCAAAGCGGCCATGATGGGCCGCAGAACGGCCCCGCATGGCAAGCGGCGCGATAGGCGCCTCAACCTTCCTGATGCGGCTCGCGGATCTTGTAGGACGCTACGTAGAGCGCTGGCAAGAACAGCAAGGTGAGCAAGGTTGCCACAATGATGCCGCCAATCATGGCGTACGCCATTGGCCCCCAGAATACTTCGCGAGCAATCGGAATCATGCCCAGGCTGGCAGCCGCAGCTGTCAGCAGGATTGGCCGGCGACGATGGTTGGTGGCCTCGACCACGGCATCCCATGGTGAATACCCCTGGGCTTCGAATTCATCGATCTGGGTGACCAGAATGACCGAGTTACGAATGATGATGCCCGCCAGCGCCAGGATGCCCAGGATCGCCACGAAGCCCATCGGCGTACCCGTCGGCACCAGCGCCAACACCACACCGATCAGGCCCAACGGCGCGACGCTGATCACCAGGAACAGCTTCTTCACGCTGTGCAACTGGATCATCAGGAACGTGGCCATCAGGAACAGCATCAGCGGGATCACTTTAGCGATGGGCCCCTGTGCCTTGCCGCTCTCCTCCACGGTGCCGCCGGTGGCCACTTCGTAGCCGGTAGGCAACTCGCTGGCGAACTTTTCGATGTCTGGCTTGAGCTGAGCCACCAGGTCCGTAGGCTGAATATCCCCGTTGACCGACGCTTTGAGGGTGATCGTAGGCTTGCGATCGCGCCGCCACACAAGAGGCTGCTCCTGCTCGTAGCGCACCGTGGCGAATGACAGCAAGGGTATCGAAGTGCCGTTGGGTGTAAGGATCTGCAGGTTCTGCAGCGTATCGGGCGAGCCCCGCTCGCTATCCACGGCGCGGGCCACCACGTCGATCAGGTAGATATCATCGTTGACCTGGGTAACGGGCACGCCGGTGACGATGCTGTTCATTACATTGGCCACATCTTCCGAAGAAAGCCCCAACTGGCGGGCCTTGTCCTGGGCAATATCGATGCGCAGCACTTTACCCGGCTCGTTCCAGTCGTAAATCATTTCGCCGATGTTGGGGTTCTTGTCCAACAGGGTCGCCAGCTCGATGGCATGCTTGCGCACCTGCTCGATGTCCTTCCCGCTGACGCGGTACTGGATTGGTCGCCCCACAGGTGGCCCCATCTCCAGCGACTGAACGTTCGAACCGATACCGACGAAGTCCTCTCGCAGGCGTTTCTGCAGGCGAGTGATGAGCTCACCGCGCTCTTCCAGGCCTTTGCTGACGATGACCAATTGGGCGTAGTACGGGTTCTGCAGTTGCTGGTCCAGCGGCAGGTAGAAGCGCACCGCACCTTGACCGATATAGGTGCTCCAGTGATCGATGTCTTCGTCATCCTTGAGCGTGGCCTCCAACTGGTCGACCACCTTGCGAGTTTCCTGGATCGACGCGTTCTGTGGCAGGTTCAGATCGACCAGGATTTCCGGACGGTCCGAAGCAGGAAAGAACTGGTTCTGCACGAAGCGCATGCAGAACACGGCCAGGGCGAACAGCACCACGGTGCCGATGATGGTCATCCAGCGGTGGCGCATGCTCCACAGCAGGCCATGCTCGAAGACCCGGGCTACCCTGCCCGGCTTGTCATCATGGGACTTCACTTTGCGGGCGTTGAGAATGTGCACGCCAAGCACGGGGGCGAAGAACACGGCCACCACCCATGACACCAACAGCGCAACGGCAATGACCGCGAACAAGGTGAAGGTGTATTCACCTGCCGAACTTGCGTTGAGGCCAATCGGTACGAAACCTGCGACAGTCACCAGCGTACCGGTGAGCATTGGAAATGCCGTGGAGGTGTAAGCGAAAGTAGCAGCGTCTTCCTTGCTCTCGCCCATTTCCAGGCGCGTGACCATCACCTCCACGGTGATCATGGCGTCATCCACCAGCAGCCCCAGCGCAATGATCAGTGCACCTAGCGAGATACGCTGCATGGTGATGCCGCTGTATTCCATGAATACGAACACCATGGCCAGTACCAGCGGGATCGAGCACGCCACCACCAGGCCTGCACGCACACCCAAGCTGACGAAGCTCACGGCCAGAACAATGATCACCGCTTCGAACAATGCACTGGTGAAGCCACCGACGGCCTTCTCCACCACCGTCGCCTGGTTGGACACCGTGTGCACATCGACGCCTACCGGAAGCTCGTTGGTGATGCGCTGCATGGTTTGCTTGAGCGCCTTGCCAAACTCCTGGATGTTGCCGCCCTTCTGCATGCCGATGGCAAGGCCCAGGGCCGTCTTGCCGTTGTAGCGGAACATCGGCGCAGGCGGGTTGGTGTAGCCGCGTTCGACCTCGGCGATGTCTGCCAAGCGGAAGAAGCGATCGTTGATGCGCAGGTTGACGTTCTCAAGGTCCTTTTCCGAGGCGAACTGCCCACTTGTCCGTACGGAGATGCGCTCCGGCCCGGCCTCGATCACGCCCGCTGGCGTCACGCTGTTCTGCGCCTGCAGAGCCTGCATCACCTGACGCTGGTCGATACCCAAGGCGGCGAGCTTGCGGGTGGAGAAGTTCAGGTAGAGCACTTCGTCCTGGATACCGACCATTTCGATCTTGCCGATATTGGGTACTTCGCGGACCTCGGCCCGCGCCTGCTCCACATAATCACGCAGCTGGCGCAGGCTCAGCCCGTCGGCGGTGAAGGCGTAGATGGAACCGAACACATCGCCGAATTCATCGTTGAAGCCGGGGCCCTGCAAGCCCTCGGGGAAATCGCCGCGAATGTCCTGGATCTTCTTGCGGACCTGATACCAGATCTGCGGTATGTCGTCTGCCTTGGTAGTGTCGCGCAGGTAGACGAACACCGTTGATTCACCAGGCCGGGTATAGCTCTTGGTGTAATCGAGCGAATCGAGCTCCTCGAGCTTCTTCTCGATCCGGTCGGTGACCTGCAGCAGCGTTTCTTCCTGGGTAGCGCCAGGCCAGCGGGTCTGGATCACCATGGTCTTGATGGTGAAGGACGGATCCTCCTCACGACCCAGGTTGAAGTACGAAAAGATGCCCATGAGCAAACCGACGAACATCAGGTACCACACGAACGACTGATGCTTGAGCGCCCATTCGGACAGGTTGAAGCTTCCTTTCATTGCGCATCCTCGTCGAAGGTGACCTGCTGGCCAGGCTTGAGGCTATTGACGCCGGCGATCACCACCCGCTCCCCAGGCTGTACGCCTGATGAGACGACGATGCGGTCCTCGTTTCGGTCGATCAGGGTCACGTCGCGCAAGGCGACGGTTTTCTGCTGGGGGTCGACGACCCATACCTGTGTCTTGCCATCGCGCTCCAGCAGCGCGCTGACCGGCAGCTCGCTGCGAGGAGAAACCTGCGAGCTGAGAGTGACGCTGACGGCAGTTCCCAGATGGAACGTTTCAGGGGTGCTGGCCAAGGTCAGCCGCGCACGCCGCGTGCGGGTGGTGGCATCGGCCTTGGGCTCGAGCTCGCGCAGGGTGGCGGTGGTGTTGACGGCGGGGTTGAGCTGCGAGGCGACAGTGAAGGTCAGGTCCGGTGTCAACTGCTCGGCAATGCCGATGGGCAGGTCAATCACCGCTTCCTTCACGTCCGGCCTGGCGAGCGTGACCACAGCCTGCCCAGCGGTGACGGTTTGCCCGGCTTCGGCCTGCCAGTCAGTAATCACCGCCGCATGATCGCTGCGCAGCGTGGTATAGCCCAGCTGGTCACGGGCCTGACTGACCGAGGAACGAGCCTGCTCCAGCGTGGCGCCAGCTGTTTTCAGGTTGGTCTGGGCGATGTCCAACTGGGCCTGAGCACCCACGCCTCGGTCGTACAATTGTTGTTGCCGGCGGGCGTCGGACTGCGCGTTGATCCACTGCGCCTGCACCCTGGCCAGATCGCCTTCGGCAGCGCGCAGCTGATTTTGCTGGTCGGTCGGATCCAGCGTGGCCAACGTATCGCCCGCTTTGACCTGGGCCCCGACGTCCAGCCAGCGGCGAGCGATGCGCCCGCCCACACGAAAGCCCAGGGTACTTTCGTAACGCGCTTCGATCACGCCTGCAAAGCGGCCCAAGCGGGCCTGCAACTGAGGTTGCACCACTACCGACAGCACTGGACGAACCGGCTCCGGCGGCTGCTCTTCCTTGCCGCACCCGACAAGCAAAACACCGGCACACATCAACGTCAGCCAAGGCTTCATAGCGGGCTCTCCGGCGCTTTGGCGGGTACTTTTTCAACTTTCATACCGGGGTGCAGCAGCTGCCCGCCGGTTACCACGACGACTTCGCCACCGTCGAGACCTTTGCCGATGACCACAGTGCCGGTCAGGTAGCGGCTTACTTCGACTTCCCGCAACTGCACCTTGTCCCCCTCGCCCACGATCCACACGGCGGGTTTCTTCAAGCCTTTGGTCAGTGCCGACCAGGGCAGCTCGACACTCGGCTTGCCGCGCCCTTGGGTGGTCACGGTGACGGGCGCGCCCAACTGCATCGCAGGCGGAACGTCCTGCAATCCGACCTTGACCTGCACCGTGCCGCTTTGAGCCGAGACAGTGGGGGTAATTTCACGCACCGCTCCACGGGCCTGCACCTTCGGATCGTCCAACAGGCTGACCACGACGCTGGCATCACTGGGCGTGCCCGCCAGAAGCGACTCGTACACGTTGAACACCGCATCACGCTCGCCGTCACGGGCCAGGCTGAAGATGGGCATGGTCGCTTGCACCACTTGCCCTACCTCGGCCTGACGCTCGGTGACCACCCCGTCGGCTTCGGAGACCAGCGCGGTATAACTCAATTGCTCGTTTGCGTTGGCCAGTTGAGCTTGCGCAGCCTTCAGCGCGCTTTGATTGCTGCGCAACGAGGCCTGGGCAGCATCATATTCGCTTTGACTGGTATAGCCCTTGGGCAACAGCTTCTGCTGACGAACGAAGGCAGCTTGGGTCTGGGTCACCCGTGCCTGCGCCGCGAACACTTCGGCCTTGGCCGAAGCCACGTCGTTCTGTAAGTCTTTAGGGTCGAGCCGGGCCAGTACCTGCTTGGCCTTTACGTGATCGCCTACATCTACACTGCGCGAAATGATCTTGCCGCCTACGCGGAATGAGAGGTCCGTCTGCACCCGCGCCTGGATGTCGCCAGTCAGCGTCACCCGGGCTGCGAAATCGGCGGACTGGACATTCTGTACCCCTACACGGGGCAGCGTTTCAGGCAGCTCTTCCTTGCTGCAGCCGGTGAGCATGCCCAGCAGCCCCAAGCCCGTGACCAGTAGCGCACGCGACAACGTCATGGAGGCTCCTTTCTTGCGCGCAAAAGATTCATGCATGCGATTCGCCAAGCAGGCCAGGGTTCCATAATTCTTGCTGTAGACGCCAGACGCCCTGCCCCCTCCAGCCTCGTGGGTGGCTTCGTCAGGCCAGGTGTTGGCAAACCCTGGCAATTCTGTCAGTAGCCCACGCTTTCAAGATCACGATACTGTCGCCTGACGCGAAACTTCCAACCTACCACTGCTTGCAGACGGTCGGTCTTATTCATCCGGGGATGTTGGTATGGACAAATCTGGCAGGGTCCACGCGTTCTATCAAGCCGGCCAACTCGTCACGGAACTGGGTGACGACGTCAAACGCTCGGTGTTCCGAGGTCAGGCACGCTTTCTAGGCCATCTTGCAGGCGATAAGCGGACGCCTTCAGTAAGCGCGGTAGACAGGGGCAACACCGTAATGGCCGAGCCCCACACCAACTGCCTGGCTCGCTTTTCCTACACGCCTTACGGCCAAAGGGCCCGTTTGAATGAACCGGACACGCCATGGGCGTATCACGGTGAGCGACTGGATGCACTATTGGATGGGTATCCACTGGGCAACGGCTATCGACTGTATAGACCGGCACTCATGCGGTTTGGCGCCCCTGACAACCTGAGCCCTTTTGGACAGGGGATGCTCAATGCGTATGCCTACTGCCTGGGTGACCCTGTCAATCAAAGTGATCCATCAGGCCACTTCGCGGTGAGAAGCCTGATCAAGTATGCAAGCTGGATCACAGCCGCTGCGTCCTTAACAGCAGGCACAGCCCTTGCTGTCGTCGGTGCTTCGAAAAATGACGATAACCTTATCGGAGTGGCGATCGGCGTTTATATTGGTGGGTCATCGCTTGTCGCCGCTTTATTCGTCCGGGAAAAATATATGAGTACGCTCAGAGCCGACTCGTCATATGGAGAACGGTTCTCGACTACAGTGGGAGGCAGCGACCGACGAAACGTGCATGACCCTGTACAGAGCTTTTCATCAGCGGATGTGACCTTGGTACCTCCAAGTGTCCATACGAATAGAAGATTTGGTGGCTCGCATTTAACAACGCAACCGGTAGTTCCGGCCCCGCCTCCCAGCTATTCGAGTTTAAACCTTCAAGCGCCAGGTCTGGACGAGCTTCCCAGCTATTTGGATCTTTATCCCAACCAGGACTCAACTGGAGGAAGCTTGTCGCACAGGAACAGCCTCCCCCCACATATCGAGCCACAGCGAATTATGAATAGAGTTCGGCGCTTAAGTGTCTAGTGACCTCGCCGTAGCAATTCGTCACAAACGATACGTTTATGCGGCCACATTCAGTTCTCCGCACGGCGCAAGCGCAAGTGTGGAACAGCTGCTCGCTCCAAAAGCGTAACGAGCAGCCATACCTCGATCAGATCGGCGCTACCGGCGCCGGGCGCCGTACCTGAGGCTGCGACGCATTGGCCGCCGCACCTTCTTCAATCGCCTGCTGTATGGCCTTGCGGCGACGCTCTTCGGCACGGCGACTGAAGTACCAGACGAAGAATGTCACCAACGAGACGGACAGCAGAATCAGGCTGGCCACGGCGTTGATCTCAGGTTTCACGCCCAGGCGTACCGCCGAGAACACTTCCATCGGCAACGTGGTCGAGCCTGGCCCGGACACGAAGCTGGCCAATACCAGGTCATCGAGCGACAAGGCGAACGACATCATGCCACCTGCCGCCAGCGAAGGCGCAATCATGGGGATGGTGATCAGGAAGAACACCTTCCAAGGCTTGGCCCCCAGGTCCATGGCCGCCTCTTCGATCGACAGGTCCAGCTCACGCAGCCGGGCCGACACGACGACGGCCACATAGGCCGCGCAGAAGGTGGTGTGGGCAATCCAGATGGTGACAACGCCACGCTCCTGCGGCCAACCGATCAATTGCGCCATGGCCACGAACAGCAGCAGCAGCGACAGACCCGTGATGACTTCAGGCATGACCAACGGTGCGGTGACCAAGCCACCGAACAAGGTACGCCCGCGGAACCGGGTGACCCTGGTGAGTACGAAAGCCGCCATGGTGCCCAACGCGACAGCCGCTACCGCCGTGTAGCAAGCGATTTCCAGCGAGCGCATCACCGAACCGATCAGCTGAGTGTTGTCCAGCAAGCCGACATACCATTTGACCGACCACCCGCCCCACACCGTCACCAACTTGGAGGCGTTGAACGAGTAGATGACCAGAATCACCATCGGCAAGTAGATGAACAGCAAGCCGAACACCAGCATCAGCTTGGAAAAACCGAAGCGCTTCATGCCCTGCCCTCCATTTCCTTGGCCTGGCTGCGGTTGAACAGCAAAATGGGCACGATCAGGATCGCCAGCATCACCACCGCAAGCGCCGAGGCCACCGGCCAGTCACGGTTGTTGAAGAATTCCTGCCACAACACTTTACCGATCATCAGGGTTTCCGGTCCGCCGAGCAGTTCGGGGATCACGAACTCGCCCACCACGGGGATGAACACCAGCATGCAACCGGCGATGATGCCGTTTTTTGACAGCGGCACGGTGATTTTCCAGAAGCTGTTGAAGGTGCTCGACCCCAGGTCGGATGCCGCTTCGAGCAGGCTTGGGTCATGCTTCACCAGGTTGGCGAACAAGGGCAGGATCATGAACGGCAGGTAGGAATAGACCACGCCGATGTACACCGCCAGGTTGGTGTTGAGTATCTGCAGCGGCTGGTCGATCAGCCCGGTCCACATCAAAAAGCCATTGAGCAAACCGTTGTTGCTCAGAATGCCCATCCAGGCATACACGCGGATCAGGATCGCGGTCCAGGTCGGCATCATGATCAGCAGCAGCAGGACGGTCTGGGTTTCCTTCTTGGCGTTGGCGATGGCATAGGCCATCGGGTAGCCGATCAGCAGGCAGAGCAGCGTGCTGATGAACGCCATCTTCAGCGAACCGAGGTAGGCCGAGATATACAGTTCGTCCTCGGTCAGCAAACCGTAGTTGGCCAGGTTGAGCACCAACTGGATCTTGTCCTCGACGTAGCTGTAGATCTCGGTGTACGGCGGGATCGCCACGTCGGCTTCGGCGAAGCTGATCTTCAGGACGATGAAGAACGGCAGCATGAAGAACAGGAACAGCCACACGAAAGGAACACCGATCACCAGGTGCCGCCCTTCAGGGGTGATGCGCCGGAACGCTCGCTTGAGCTTGCGCAGCTTCATGACCGCAGTACCACGCCGCTGTCGTCTTCCCACCATACGAAGACTTCATCGTCCCACGTAGGGCGCGCGCCTTGGCGTTCGGCGTTGGCGACGAACGACTGCACCACCTTGCCACTGGGTAGCTTCACGTAGAATACCGAATGCCCGCCCAGGTAGGCGATGTCATGGATCTTGCCGCGCGACCAGTTGTACTGGAAATCAGGCTGGACAGTGGTGACCAGCATCTTTTCCGGGCGCAGTGCATAGGTGATGTGCTTGTCCTCCACGGAGGTGGAGACACCGTGCCCGACGTAGATCTTGCGCTCAAGTTCAGGCGAGGCGATCAGGGCGTGGCCTTCGGCATCGTCGATCACCTCGGCATCGAACAGGTTGACGTTGCCGATGAATTCGCAGACCAGGCGGCTGGTCGGGGTTTCGTAAATGTCTACCGGCGAGCCGATCTGAGCGATCCAGCCCAGGTGCATGATGGCAATGCGCTGGGCCATGGTCATGGCTTCTTCCTGGTCGTGGGTCACCATCACGCAGGTCACGCCGACGCGCTCGATGATTTCCACCAGCTCCAGCTGCATCTGCGAACGCAGCTTCTTGTCCAGGGCACCCATCGGCTCGTCCAGCAGCAACAGCTTAGGCCGCTTGGCCAGGGAACGAGCCAAGGCCACGCGCTGGCGCTGGCCACCGGAGAGCTGGTGCGGCTTGCGTTTGGCGTACTGAGTCATGTGCACCAGCTTGAGCATCTCGGCCACGCGGGCGTCGACCTCGGCCTTGGGCAAGCGGTCCTGCTGCAGGCCGAAGGCGATGTTCTGCGCCACGGTCATGTGCGGGAACAGGGCGTAGGACTGGAACATCATGTTGATCGGCCGCTCGTAGGGCGGCATGTCGGTAATGTCCACGCCGTCCAGGAAGATGCGTCCTTCGGTGGGGCGTTCGAAGCCTGCCAGCATGCGCAGCAAGGTCGACTTACCGGAGCCGGAACCCCCAAGCAAGGCGAAGATTTCGCCCTTGCGGATTTCCAGGGACACATCGTCCACCGCTACCGTTTCGTCGAATTTTTTCGTGACCCGGTCGATCTTGACCAGCACCTGCTTGGGTTGCTGGCCACCCTCGAGGGCTTTCTTATAGGCGCCGGAGGCAACTGCCATGAGTGAAACTCCCAACAAGTTTTTTGTGCCCGCGCGGCCTGCCAGGCAGGCCGCGCGGGTGAGGTGGATTACTTGCCCGACTTGACCTTGGTCCAGCTGCGGGTCATCAGGCGCTGCACTTTGGGCGGCAGCTCTGAGTTCACGAACATCTTGTCCAGCACATCCTGCGGTGGATAAACCGCAGCGTCAGTCCTCACGGCCTGGTCCATCAGGTCGCCAGCCTTCGAGTTAGGGTTGGCATAACCGACGTAATCACTGACCTGGGCGATAACCTCAGGTTTCAGCAAATAGTTGATCAAGGCATGCGCCTGCTCCACGTTTTTGGCGTCCTTGGGAATCGCCAGCACGTCGAACCAGAGGTTGCCGCCTTCTTTGGGAATGGCATAAGCCAGGTTCACACCCTTCTTCGCCTCTTCGGCGCGGGCCTTGGCCTGGAACACATCACCCGAGAAACCTGCCGCGACACAGATGTTGCCGTTGGCAAGATCGGTGATGTACTTGGACGAATGGAAATACGTCACGTAGGGGCGTACCGCCAGCAGCTTCTGCTCGGCCTTGGCGTAATCCTTGGGGTTGGTGCTGTTGGGATCCAGGCCCATGTAGTTGAGGACGGCCGGAAGCATTTCGTCCGCCGAGTCGAGGAACGCCACGCCGCACTTGGACAGCTTCTTCATGTTCTCGGGTTCGAACAGCACCGCCCAGGAGTCGATGGTATCGACGCCAAGCGCCTCTTTGACCTTGTCGACGTTGTACCCGATGCCATTGGTGCCCCACAGGTAAGGCACGGCATACAGGTTACCCGGGTCGTTCTTCTCCAGGCGCTTCATCAACGCAGGTTCAAGGTTCGCGTAATTGGGCAGCAGTGCCTTGTCGAGCTTTTGGAAAGCGCCCGCCTTGATCTGCTTGCCCAGAAAATGGTTGGAGGGCACGACCACGTCGTAGCCGGTCCTGCCGGCCAGCAGCTTGCCTTCCAGGGTTTCGTTGGAATCGAAGACATCCTGCACCGGCTTGATGCCCGTGGCTTTCTCGAAGCCTGCGAGCGTGTCTGGGCCGATATAGTCGGACCAGTTGTAGAAATGCACCGTAGGCGCCGCTTGGACGCTGCATGCCAGCGTCAGGCTCGCTGCAGCCATCACGGCCTTGCGTAATACAGAATTGGACAAGTGGGTGGTCCTCACAATCAGTGTCTGGATAGCGACAATGCTGCCGCACACGCAAAACCGGCGCGCAACTTACCTTCGCAGCTTCGATGCCGCAATGCTCAATTGCCTTTCACTGGTTTCGGACCGGGAATACCCGGTCCGAAAATGCTACATCAGGCTTATTTGCCCGATTTGATCTTGGTCCAGCTGCGGGTAATTACCCGTTGCACTGCTGCTTCAGGGGCGGCAATGGCGTACAGATTCTTTTTCACTTCAGCGGACGGATAGATGCTTGGGTCGCTGGTGATGTCCTTGTCCACAAAGGCGGTCGCGGCCTTGTTGCCGTTGGGGAAGCGCACGGCATTGGTGATTTCGGCCATGACTTGCGGCTGCATCAGGAAGTCCATGAACTTGTAGGCCGCTTCCTTGTGCTCGGCATCCTTGGGCATGGCAACCATGTCATAGAAGGTGCCGGCGCCTTCTTTCGGGATCACGTAGTCCAGCTTGACCTTGTCCCCCGCTTCGTGGGCGCGGGTCTTGGACTGCTCCAGGTCACCCGAGTAGCCGACAGCCAGGCAGATGTTGCCGTTGGCCAGGTCGCCAATGTACTTGGAGGAGTGGAAATAGGTGATCGACGGACGGATCTTGAGGAACAGGTCTTCGGCAGCCTTGAGGTCTTCCTTCTTGGTGCTGTTGGTCGGCAGGCCCAGGTAATGCAGGGCCGCTGGCAACATTTCGGTTGGGGCATCAAGGAAGCTCACGCCACAGCTCTTGAGCTTGGCGATGTTCTCTGGCTTGAAGACCACGTCCCAGGAATCGATCTTGTCCACGCCCAGCGCGGCCTTGACCTTCTCGGGGTTGTAGCCGATGCCGATCGAGCCCCACATGTAGGGGAAGGCATGCTTGTTTTCCGGGTCGCTGGCATCGCCCACGGCCTTGAGCAGATCCTCGTCGAGGTTCTTCCAGTTGGGCAGCTGGGTGCGATCGAGTTCCTGGTAGACGCCCGCCTTGATCTGCTTGGCCAGGAAGTTGTTGGAAGGCACCACGATGTCATAGCCCGACTTACCGGCCAGCAACTTGGCCTCCAGGGTTTCGTTGCTGTCGAACACGTCGTACTTGACCTTGATGCCCGACTCTTTCTCGAACTTGGCGATGGTGTCCGGAGCAATGTAGTCCGACCAGTTGTAGACGTTCAGTACCTTGTCTTCAGCCTGTACAGCCCCGACCACTGCGCCCATCAGCGCAGCGGCCAACAACGTCTTGCCCATATTCTTCATGCGTCATGCTCCAGAGTGTTCGATTAGCCATCCGTTCAGAAGCCGGGTCCCGCAGTACACGCGTGTGGGCGACTGAAGCAGCCGCTAGTCTGGCAAGTTACAAGGCCCGGTTTCAAGGAAACCTGGCCCTTGTAACGACTTAATGTCACATCGCTAGCTGTCAGCGAATCGCCTCGAGTGTCAGGTCCAGGCATTTGCGTGCCTTTTCCACCAGCTCGTCGATCTGCGCCGGGCTGATGACCAGAGGTGGCGCGATGATCATCGTGTCGCCGACGGCCCGCATGATCAGGCCATTGTCGAAGCAGAAATTACGGCAGATCATGCCAGCACCTTTGCCCTCGAAACGGCTGCGTGTCGCCTTGTCCTTCACCAGCTCGATCGCGCCGAGCAGGCCAACACCGCGCACCTCGCCCACCAGCGGGTGGTCCTGCAACTCACGCAAACGCTTTTGCAAATACGGTGCCGCTTCGGTGCGCGCTTTCTCGACGATCTGTTCGTCGCGCAGGATGCGCAGGTTTTCCAGGCCTACCGCGGCAGCCACCGGATGCCCGGAATAGGTGAAGCCGTGATTGAAATCCCCGCCTTCGCTAAGCACCTTGGCAACCTTGTCACGCACGATCACACCGCCCATGGGGATGTAACCGGAGGTAAGGCCCTTGGCGATGGTCATCAGGTCGGGCCTGAGGTCATAGAAATCCGAGCCGAACCACTGCCCTGTTCGTCCGAAACCGCAAATGACTTCGTCGGCCACAAAGAGGATGTCGTACCGGGCCAGGATTTCCTTGATCTTCGGCCAGTAGGTGTCTGGCGGGATGATCACGCCACCGGCGCCCTGGATAGGCTCGGCGATGAACGCGGCGACGTTGTCCTCGCCGACTTCGAGAATTTTCTTTTCCAGTTGCTCCGCAGCCCAGACCCCGAACGCCTCCGGTGTCATGTCACCGCCCTCGCCATACCAGTACGGCTGAGGGATATGCACCACGCCCGGGATGGGCAAGCCGCCTTGCTCGTGCATGCCACTCATGCCGCCCAGGCTGGCACCGGCCACGGTGGAGCCGTGATAGCCGTTGACCCGACCGATCAGGGTCTGCTTGCTCGGCTTGCCCTTGAGTGCCCAGTAATGGCGAACCATGCGCAGCACGGTGTCGTTGCCCTCGGAGCCTGAACTGGTGAAGAACACATGGCTCATGCCCTCGGGCGCCACTTGGGTGATCGCCTTGGCCAACTCCAGCGCCGGAGGATGGGCGGTCTGGAAGAACAGGTTGTAGTAGGGCAGCTCACGCATCTGCCGCTCTGCCGCCTGAACCAGCTCCTCCCGTCCATACCCCACGGCCACGCACCACAGGCCAGCCATGCCGTCGAGAATCTTGTGCCCCTCGCTGTCCCACAAATGCACGCCTTGCGCCTTGGTGATGATGCGCGGCCCCTTGTCCTTCAGCTGCTTGTAGTCGCTGAAAGGCGCGAGGTGATGCTCGCCACTGAGGGCTTGCCATTCACGGGTTTGCGGGTTGTTCAGGCTCATGTGGTTCTCCGTTGACGGAAGGCCGCGCGTCTGCGGGGCCGAGGTTGATCAAACTGCGAACAGCAGGAATTCACGCTCCCAGGAACTGATGACGCGCTTGAAGTTCTCGTGCTCGGCACGCTTGGTGGCCACGTAGCCGGCGATGAATTTCTTGCCCAGGTATTGCTCCAGGGCGCGGCTGATTTCCATGCGTTCCAGGGCGTCTTCGATGGTCAGCGGCAGGCGCAGGTTGCGACGCTCGTAACCCCGGCCCTGGACCGGTGCGCTGGCCTCGATACCTTCGACCATGCCGATGTAGCCACACAGCAGGCTCGCGGCGATGGCCAGATACGGGTTGGCATCCGCACCCGGCAGGCGGTTTTCCACCCGGCGGCTTTGCGGGCCGGCGTCTGGGACGCGCAGGCCTACCGTACGGTTTTCCTCGCCCCACTCGACGTTCACTGGCGCCGAGGTATCCGGCAGGAAGCGGCGGAACGAGTTCACGTTGGGCGCAAACAGCGGCAACGCTTCGGGAATGAATTTCTGCAAACCGCCGATGTGGTTCAGGAACAGCGTGCTCATGCTGCCGTCTTCATTGCTGAAGATGTTCTTCCCGGTGGTCACATCGACCACGCTCTGGTGCAGGTGCATCGCACTGCCAGGCTCGCCGGTCATGGGCTTGGCCATGAAGGTGGCTGCCACGTTGTGCTTGAGCGCCGCCTCACGCATGGTGCGCTTGAACACCAGGATCTGGTCGGCCAGGTGCAGGGCATCGCCGTGACGGAAGTTGATTTCCATCTGCGCCGTGCCGTCTTCGTGGATCAGCGTGTCGAGGTCCAACTGCTGCAATTCGCACCAGTCATAGACATCCTCGAACAGCGGGTCGAATTCGTTCGCAGCTTCGATGGAGAAGGACTGGCGCCCGGTTTCAGGCCGGCCCGAACGGCCCACTGGCGGTTGCAGCGGGAAGTCAGGGTCTTCGCTGCGTTTGGTCAGGTAGAACTCCATCTCGGGCGCGACGATGGGCTGCCAGCCCTTGTCGGCGTAAAGCTTGAGCACCTTCTTGAGCACGTTGCGCGGCGACAGCTCTACGGGGTTGCCCTTTTTGTCATAGGTATCGTGGATGACCTGCGCGGTCGGCTCGATGGCCCATGGCACCAGGAACACGGCATTCTCATCGGGCCGGCAGATCATGTCGATGTCTGCAGGGTCCAGCAGCTCGTAATAGATGTCATCGTCGACATAGTCGCCGGTCACGGTCTGCAGCAACACGCTCTCGGGCAGGCGCATGCCTTTCTCGGCGATGAACTTGTTGGTAGGCGAAATCTTGCCGCGCGTGATGCCGGTCAAGTCGCTGATCAGGCATTCGACTTCGGTGATCTTGTGCTCTTTCAACCAATCGGTGAGCTGGTCGAGGTTGTTACTCATAAATACCTCAGGAGGTAAGGTGGTCCGCGACTTGATTCTGGATGCAGTGGATGGCTAAAGCAAAACCCCCGCGCAGGCGGACGGTGGATACACTGAAATGACGTGTGTCCTAAGTGATTCGTAATGGCAGAAAGAAGCGAAGCGTGGAGATGAGGTGCCATGAAGGCGGGGCCGAGCATGCCAGACGTCAATTATTGCGAGCACTGCCGCCATGGGATTGGCAGGCCAGGCTAACGTGACTGAACAGCCTGATTGCACTGCATTGGCAGCGCTTCTAGGTCGCGGCAGGCGGACCATGAGACCCTCGTATTATTCTGTTTTGGGTTGAATCGGAGCTTAGCGCCGTTCATTTTTTTACACAACACCTGCGTAAAAAATAAACGACGCAGTGCTCGCGATAGCGCTTTTCCAGAGAAATAGCGGATAATGCCGTGCCCCGATATGCAGCAAATCTGCCGTAGACGTGCCATTTCAGGGCATCATGGGGTTGGCTTGACATCAGTATGGCTTTTCGATTGACTGGTCCTGCAAGCCCCCCTTGATTGATATTTTTAACAACAAAGGTGTTGCATCATGTCGGTACCCCCGCGTGCCGTTCAGCTTAACGAAGCGAACGCGTTCCTTAAGGAACATCCTGAGGTTCTCTACGTTGACCTTCTGATTGCAGATATGAATGGTGTGGTGCGTGGCAAGCGCATAGAGCGCACCAGCCTCCACAAGGTTTACGAGAAAGGCATCAACCTGCCGGCCTCCCTGTTTGCACTGGATATCAATGGCTCCACCGTCGAAAGCACCGGGCTGGGCCTGGACATCGGCGATGCAGACCGCATCTGCTATCCGATCCCCGACACCCTCTCCAACGAGCCGTGGCAAAAGCGCCCGACTGCCCAGTTGCTGATGACCATGCACGAGCTCGAGGGCGAACCTTTCTTCGCCGACCCGCGTGAAGTACTGCGCCAGGTGGTGAGCAAGTTCGACGACATGGGCCTGACCATCTGCGCCGCCTTCGAGCTGGAGTTCTACCTGATTGACCAGGAGAACGTGAACGGCCGCCCACAGCCGCCGCGCTCGCCCATTTCCGGCAAGCGTCCGCAATCGACCCAGGTCTACCTGATCGATGACCTGGACGAGTATGCCGACTGCCTGCAAGACATCCTCGAAGGGGCCAAGGAACAGGGCATCCCTGCCGACGCCATCGTCAAGGAAAGCGCCCCGGCTCAGTTCGAAGTCAACCTGCACCATGTGCCAGACCCGCTCAAGGCGTGCGACTACGCCGTGCTGCTCAAGCGCCTGATCAAGAACATCGCCTACGACCATGAAATGGACACCACCTTCATGGCCAAGCCCTACCCAGGGCAGGCAGGCAATGGTCTGCATGTACACATTTCCGTGCTGGACAAAGATGGCAACAACATCTTCACCAGCGAGGATCCCGAGCAGAACGCCGCGCTACGTCATGCTGTCGGCGGTGTGCTCGAGACCCTGCCCGCGTCCATGGCGTTCCTGTGCCCGAACGTCAACTCCTATCGCCGCTTTGGCGCGCAGTTCTATGTGCCCAATGCGCCAAGCTGGGGCCTGGACAACCGCACCGTGGCGTTGCGCGTACCGACCGGATCCCCGGATGCCGTGCGCCTGGAGCACCGCGTGGCGGGTGCTGACGCCAACCCGTACCTGATGATGGCGGCCGTGTTGGCAGGCGTTCACCATGGCCTGACCAACAAGGTCGAGCCGGGCGAGCCTATCGAAGGCAACTCGTACGAGCAGCTGGAACAGAGCCTGCCGAACAACCTGCGTGATGCGCTGCGCGAGTTGGATGACAGCGAAATCCTGAACAAGTACATCGATCCGAAGTACATCGACATCTTCGTCGCGTGCAAGGAAAGCGAGCTGGAGGAGTTCGAACATTCGATATCCGACCTCGAGTACAACTGGTATCTGCACACCGTGTAAACCAGAACGCCGCCCTTGAAGGCGGCGTTTTCATTTCAGGCGCACAGGCGCAGAACGCCTCACCCCAACGGCTTTTCGAAGATTTTCGAATTGCGCTGGAAGTTGTACAGCGAAGCCCGTGCCGCCGGCAGCCGCTCGACACCACTGGGCGAGAAGCCGCGTTCGCGGAACCAGTGCGCCGTGCGTGTAGTGAGCACGAACAGGGTGCTCAACCCCATCTCCCGTGCCCGGCTTTCGATACGCGCCAGCAGCTCGTCCCCGCGCCCGCCATGGCGGTATTCCGGATTCACCGCCAGGCATGCCAGCTCGCCAGCATCGGACTCTGCAATCGGATACAGCGCTGCGCACGCGATGATCATGCCTTCGCGCTCCACCACACTGAACTGCTCGATTTCCCGCTCCAGCACTTCCCGTGAACGGCGCACCAGGATGCCCTGTTCTTCCAGCGGGCTGATCAGGTCGAGCAGGCCGCCGACGTCTTCGATGGTGGCCTCTCGCACGATCTCGAACTGCTCCTGGGACACCAGCGTACCGCCACCGCCCCGGGTGAACAGTTCGGTCAGCAGCGCGCCGTCCTCGGCATAGCTGACGATGTGACTGCGTGCCACGCCGCCTTTGCACGCCTCGGCAGCGGCATCGAGCAGCTCGGCCTGGTAATCACTGCCCAGGCGCTGCAAGTGCGGCGCAACCTGTTGTGGGCGCAGTTCGCGCACCAGGCGGCCATGCTCATCCAACAGACCAGGTGCTGCACCGAACAACACCAACTTCTCTGCACCCAGTTCGATGGCCGCACGGGTGGCCACGTCTTCGCAGGCGAGGTTGAAGATCTCGCCGGTTGGCGAATAGCCCAGCGGCGAGAGCAACACGATGGAGCGTTCGTCGAGCAGGCGGCTGATGCCCTTGCGGTCTACCCGACGCACTTCGCCGGTGTGATGAAAATCCACGCCTTCGAGCACGCCGATCGGCCGCGCGGTGACCAGGTTGCCGGAGGCCACCCGCAGGCGCGAGCCCTGCATGGGCGAGGCGGCGATGTCCATCGACAACCGCGCTTCGATGGCCAGGCGCAACGCGCCGACCGCGTCGATGACGCAATCCAGGGTAGCGGCATCGGTGATACGCAGGCCGTGGTGGTAATGCGCTGCCAGGCCACGTTCAGCCAGGCGGCTCTCGATCTGCGGACGAGAGCCGTGCACCAGGACCAGGCGTACCCCAAGGCTGTGCAGCAGCACCAGGTCGTGGACGATGTTGCCGAAGTTAGGGTGTTCGACCCCATCGCCGGGAAGCATCACCACGAAGGTGCAGTCGCGGTGGGCGTTGATGTAAGGAGAAGCGTGGCGTAGCCAGTTGACGTAATCGTGCATGACAGGGCCTGTGGATAAGTGGACGGAGAACGGCGTTACAGGGGCGTTCAGGATCATCGTCGGAACAGGCTTGCGGTCACGCGCGGTCTCCTCTAGGCAGAAACGAATGAATGGGGTGGACGTTTAATGCAGACAATAGTGCCCGATCAAGTCACGCAATAGACGCACGGTCGGCTCGATACGTGACATGTCCAGGTATTCGCCAGGCTGGTGTGCGCAGGCGATGTCACCAGGGCCGAGCACGATGGTCTGGCAGCCAAGCTGCTGAAGATAAGGTGCTTCGGTGCCGAATGCCACCGCTTCGGCACGGTGGCCGGTGAGCCGTTCTGCCACCTGGACGAGTTCACTGTCGGCCGCCTGTTCGAACGGCGGCACTTCGGGGAACAGCGGCGCGTAGTCGATACGCACGTCATGGCGCTCGGCCACCGGAACCAGTTTTGCACGGATGGCAGCGCGCAACTGCTCCACGTCCATGCCCGGCAATGGGCGCAGGTCGAACTCCAGGGCGCACTGACCGCAGATCCGGTTGGGGTTGTCGCCACCGTGAATGCAACCGAAGTTCATGGTGGGTGCCGGCACCGTGAACTGCGGGTTGTTATAGGCCTTCTGCCATTGCTGGCGCAGGCCCATCAGTTCGCCCATGACCGCATGCATGGCGTCCATGGCGCTACGGCCCAGGCTTGGGTCCGAGGAATGACCACTGCGCCCCAGGATGTCGATACGATCCATGAGAATGCCCTTGTGCATGCGGATCGGCCGCAGCCCGGTCGGCTCGCCGATGATCGCCGCGCGACCCAGGGGCTGGCCAGCATCGGCCAGGGCACGGGCGCCAGACATCGAGCTTTCCTCGTCGCAGGTGGCCAGAATCAGCAGCGGCTGCTTGAAGTCGTGCTGCAGCAACGGAATGACGGCTTCGATCACCAATGCGAAAAAGCCCTTCATGTCGCAACTACCAAGCCCCACCCAGCGACCCTCGACTTCGGTCAGCTTCAAAGGGTCGCTGCTCCAGAGCTGCTCGTCATAGGGCACGGTGTCGCTGTGGCCGGCCAGCACCAGGCCGCCCGGGCCGCTGCCGCGGCTGGCCAGCAGGTTGAACTTGCCGGGGGTCACCTGCTGAATGTCGCAGGTGAAGCCCAGATCGCCCAGCCAAGTAGCCAACAGGTCGATGACCTGACGGTTGGACTGGTCAAGCGAGGCCTGGGTGCAACTGACCGAAGGCGCGGCGATCAAGGCGGCAAATTGGTCTTTCAGCGTCGGCAACGGCATGCGTTTACTCCTCGGAAGCATTGCCCATCATAGGACCATCCGCCGTCTGGAATAAACCGTTGACGGCCTACTGCTGTAGACTCTGCATCGACCACGCCCCCTTTCGAGCCTGTGATGCCCAAAGAAACCGAACTCAAGCTGCGCGCCAGCCCCGAGACCCTCGCCGCCTTGCGCGAGCACCCGCTGCTGAAAAAGCGCAACAAGTCTGGCTGGCAGACCCGCGAACTGCTGAACCAGTATTTCGACACGCCTGAGCGCGCGCTGGCCGAGGCACGCGTTGCCCTGCGCCTGCGCCGTGACGGCGATACCGTCATCCAGACCCTCAAGTGCCGCGGAACCAGTGTGGCTGGCCTGTCCGAGCGCAACGAGCACGAATGGCAACTGGACAAGGTCAAGCTGGACCTCAAGAAGCTGGATGACAGCTGCTGGCCGGCGCAACTGGCCGACCTGGACAAGAAGACCATCAAACCGTTGTTCACCACCGATTTCACCCGCGAATATGCCGAAATCGCTTGGGGCCGTGGCAAGGCCAAGGTGGTGATCGAGGCTGCGCTGGACCAAGGCTTCGTAATTGCCGGCAAGCGCAAGGAAGCGATATGCGAGTTGGAACTGGAGCTGCGTGAAGGTGAGCCGGCGGCGCTGCTGGAACTGGCTGCCGAGCTGACCACAAGCGTTGCGCTGATGCCCTGCGATATCAGCAAGGCCGAGCGCGGCTATCGTCTGCTGGAGCCAGAGCGTTTCGAGCTGGACCTGAGCGTCGCCGACCTCGAAGCGGACATGGCCTTGGACGACGCCTATGCTGCGTTGGCCTGGCAACTGCTGGGCAACAGCCAGCGCCTGGCCGAGCAATACCGCCACAGCGGCCACTGGCGGTCGCTGCAGGACTGGGTGCAGAACCTCATCGAGCTGCGCGCAATCACCGCCAGCCTGGGCCAGGCCGCCCCCCGCGCGGCTACCCGTGACCTGCGCGCGCGCCTGGATGCCCTGCTCGAAGACTGGCGTCCACTGGTGCAAGCCGGCAACGATGACGAAGACATCCGCCGCGCCGCGCCCGAGCAGTTCGCAGAAGAGCTGGATGATCCTCGCTGGGGCCAGTTCTCCCTGGAAACCTCACGTTGGCTGTTGTCGCGTGCCTGGACTGCCGAACGCAAGGGCCGTGGCGAGCGCCAGGGCAAGGCGCTTCTGGCAAGCTGGCTTGCACACCTGATTGCCGAGGAAGGCCGCGCCCTGAAGTTGTCGCTGTACACCCAGCGCCCCGAGGACCTGGCAGAGCAACTGCCGCGCATCGAGCAATTGATGGCCTGGCTGCACCATGCCCGCCATGTGCTGGACGCACCACAAATGGACCGCCTGTACGGCGACATGAAGAAGTTGCACGAACTGGCTGAGCAACCGATCAGCGATGAGGTACTCGAAGCCCGCATCGAGCAGGCACGTGCCGTCGATCAGAGCCGTGGTTGGAAACATCTGCTCAAAGCGTGATGCCCTTAGCCCGATAGCGGCAGGCTGGTGGTGGACTTGATCTCTGAGAGGGCCACGATCGAGTTCACCTCCTGAATGCCGGGCACGTTCGAGAGCTTTTCGAAGAAGAACCGCTCGTACGCCTCGATGTCCGGGGTGACGATACGCAGCAGGAAGTCCACCGAGCCCATCAACACGTAGCACTCCAGTACTTCCGAAAACCCGCGAATCGCCTCCGTGAACTCGGTGAAGTTCGAACGGCCGTGGGCATTCAATTTTACTTCGGCGAATATTTGGGTGTTCAGCCCGATCTTCTTGCGGTCCAGCAAGGTGACCTGCCCGCGAATCACCCCCTCCTCTTTGAGCCGTTGAATCCGTCGCCAGCACGGCGATTGGGACAAGCCAATGCGTTCGGCGATCTGGGCGCTGGACAGCGAAGCGTCTTCTTGTAGCAACTCAAGGATACGACGGTCGTAAGCATCCAGTGCGCTGTGCATGAACAATTCTCCAGATCGACCCGCATCGATAATAGCTATGCAAAAAAAGACTCATTAGGTCGAATCTTAGCGAAAAAATTCCGGCCTAGGCATGCAAAACTTTCTGCATTCAACGAGGATAACGCATGAACTCACTGCCGCGTGCCGATGTATGGGCCAACAACAATGCCCACACCACCGTGCTGTATCGCTTGCAGGCCGAAGCCGAGCCCGACAGCTTGTGCCGGATACTCAATCAGTTCGCCTTGCAAATGCTCACACCGCACAGCATGCAGGTCACTCAACAGGATGACTGGTTGACCATCGACATCGGCATTGGCGGATTGAGCTGGCATCGCGCCGAGGTGATTGCTCAGAAACTGCGCAACATGGTGTGTGTGGCCGATGTGCACATGGCCCCGCAACACCGTGTGGAGCTGTCAGTAGTGCACGCCTAACGGCGCCTGCCAACGCATTGAGGCGCGGAGCAAGCGTCACCCTCAGGCAAAACCCTGAAACCCTTCCGATCCGGCTTGAGCGAAGGCTGAGCTAGCCTTGATCAGGTCTTCTTGATCAGGCACGGACGCCTCATGCATAACCCAGATACCCTGGCACTCGACCTGCACCGGGTGCTCGAAGCCCTGCTTATCGATCAGCGCCTGCATGCCAGCGATAGCGTGCGTGTCCTTGAGCAGGCCGTCGATCACCCCGCTGATCATCCGCTGGAGCAGGTGGCCGCCTGCAACCTTGTCGACCGCCTCCACCCGGGGCAGATACTGGACCTGGATCGGCTTTGCCAATGGCTGGCTGCCAAGGCGGGTCTGCCCTATCTGCGTATCGATCCGCTGCAAATCGACCTGCAGCAGGTGGCTGAGCTGGTGTCGCCGGCCTTTGCGCAAAACCACGGCATTCTCATCGTGGAGGCTGACGCCGCGAGCGTCACCGTGGCCAGCGCACAGCCCTATCAGTGCTGCTGGCAGGCCGATCTTGCCCTGAGCCTTGGACGAACCGTACGGCGGGTGCTCGCAAGCCCTGTGCAACTGCGTCAGGCCGGTGAACCCTTCCAGCGCCTGGCCCAGTCGGTGAAGGGCGCGCATCATCAGCAATCGAACCGCTTTAGCGAGCTCGAGCAGTGGCTGGAGCTGGGCAAACGCCACCTGCAGGCCAGTGCGGATGACGCGCACATCGTGCATATCGTCGACTGGCTGCTGCACTACGCGATCGACCAGCGCGCCAGCGACATCCATCTGGAGCCACGCCGCGACCAAGGGCACTTGCGCTATCGCATCGATGGCCTGTTGCACACCGTCTACGTGTTCCCCGGCGCAGTCATGGTGGCCCTGATCAGCCGCCTGAAGCACCTTGGGCGCATGGACGTCGCGGAAAAACGCAGGCCTCAGGATGGCCGACTGCAAAGCCGCCTGCCAAACGGTAACGAGGTGGAGCTCCGGTTGTCGACCCTGCCCACTGCCTTTGGTGAGAAGCTGGTTTTGCGCCTGTTCGACCCGCAGCAGTTGCACGAGAGCTTTGATCGGCTCGGCCTTCAGGGGCAGCAATTGAGCCATTGGCAAGGCCTGCTGCAACGGCGCCAGGGCATCATCCTGGTCACAGGGCCCACAGGCTCAGGCAAGACCAGCACGCTGTACGCCAGTCTCAAGCTGTTGGCCACCCCGCAGGTGAACCTGTGCACCATCGAGGACCCCATCGAACGGCTCGAACCCGCGTTCAACCAGTTTCAGGTGCAGCCGCCACTGGACCTGGGCTTTGCCAACGGCGTGCGCGCCATGCTGCGCCAGGACCCGGACATCATCATGATTGGCGAAATACGAGACCCCGATACCGCACGGGTGGCCGTGCAGGCCGCCCTTACCGGGCACCTGGTGCTGTCTACCCTGCACACCAACGACGCCTGTGCCGCAATTATCCGCCTGCAAGAACTGGGTGTGGCTGACTACCTGATCAAAGCGACGTTGATCGCGGTGATGGCTCAGCGGCTCGTGCGTACGGTGTGCAGCCAGTGCCAGGGGCGCGAGGCAGCCAGCTGCAGAACGTGCCGCGGCACGGGCTTTCACGGGCGTACAGGTTTGTTCGAATTACTCGAGCCTAGCGACAACCTGCGGGCTCTGATCGGCCCTGATACAGACCTTGCGCAATTGCGACGCCAAGCCCAGGCAGATGGTCTTGTGGACCTGCTCCGCTGCGGCGAAGCCAAGGTTGCGTGTGGGCGAACCCTGGCAGAAGAAGTCCTGCGTACATGCAGCTGATCAGAAGCGGCAAGCCCCGGAACTTGGCAGGCCCGCGAGCATCCAACCGCACATCTTCAACGCTCACCTTCGAGGTGTCTCATCATGCGTCTCAACACTGCCATCGCTGCCGCAGCCCTGCTCGCGCTGCCCGTGGGTTCGGCCATGGCCGATTCCTTCTGGCGTAATGTGATCTCTTCCGGGGCAACCACCGGCTCGACCTACCTGACCTCGCGCGACCACAAGTTGGTGATGGCGGCGCAGGATGATGCCGGCAGCTTCGTAGCCAGTGAAGGCGCTATCCGTGGGCCATTCCTGGAGTCGGCAATCAAGCAGGTGCGTGCGGAACATCCAGGCCTTCACGCGTCCGACATGGAACTGGCCAATGCCATTCTGGCCGAGCATGCAGTAGTCGACTGATCGATACAGCGCCGGCCCCATCGCTGGCAAGCTCGCGCCGGGAGGTCTTCACCCCCTGGCTGCGAGTGCTCATGCCAGTGATGGCCGGACGGCTTACTCGCCGATCACGGCCTTGTAGCCAGCCGCATCCAGCAGTTTATCCAGATCAGCCTGGCTGCTCGGCTTGAGCTTGAAGATCCATGCGTCGTAGGGCTGCTCGTTCAGTTGCTCAGGGCTGTCAGCCAATGCCTCGTTGACGGCGATCACTTCGCCACTGACCGGGGCATAGATGTCGGAAGCGGCCTTGACCGACTCCACGACACCGGCCGCGTCGCCTGCGGTGAACACCTTGCCCACCTCGGCCAGCTCGACGAACACCACGTCACCCAGCGCTTGCTGGGCATGGTCACTGATGCCTACCGTGACGGTACCGTCGGTTTCCAGGCGGGCCCATTCATGGCTTTCGGCAAAACGAAGTTCGGCGGGGATATTGCTCATGTCTTGAATTCCTCGATTGGCTCAGCGGTACGCCCGCCGTTTGATGATGGATCAGATCAGAATCTTGCCATGGCGCACGAAAGTCGGCCTGACCACGCGCACCGGGTACCATTTGCCACGAATTTCCACTTCGGCCCGGTCGCCCGTGGCCATGGGGACGCGTGCCAGGGCAATGGACTTGCTCAGCGTAGGTGAGAAACTACCACTGGTGATCTCCCCTTCGCCAATCCCCGCCACACGGACCACCTGGTGGGCACGCAGTACACCGCGCTCTTCCAGTACCAAACCCACGAGCTTTTCCTGTACGCCCCGCTCGATTTCCGCCAACAATGCCGCGCGCCCGATGAAGTTTCGGCTCGCCGGCTCCCAGGCGATGCTCCAGCCCAGGTTGCACGACAACGGCGTGTGCTGCTCGTCGATGTCCTGCCCGTAAAGGTGCATGCCGGCTTCGAGCCGTAACGTGTCGCGAGCCCCCAAGCCGCTGGGTGCAATACCGGCGCCGACCAGGTCGTTGAAAAAGGTCACGGCCTGGTCACCCGGAAAGATCATCTCCAAGCCATCTTCGCCGGTGTAGCCGGTGCGCGCGATGAACCACTCCCCGTCCATCACGCCTTCGAAGGGGCGTAGCGTGCGTATCAGCGCGGCCCGCGAGGCACTGACCAAAGCAGCTACCTTCTCGCGCGCGTTCGGGCCCTGAACGGCAAGAATGGCGAGGTCCGGACGAACCTGAACGTCGACGGCAAGCCCGTCACGCTGCTGGTCCAGCCACGCGAGCACCCGGGCTCGGGTAGCTGCGTTGGTGACCAGGCGGTAACCCGTCGCCGTGCGGTAGGCGATCAAGTCGTCGATCACCCCGCCCTGCTCATGCAACATGGGGCTGTAAAGTGCCTTGCCAACCTGATCGAGCCGGGCGACATCGTTAGCCAGCAACCGCTGCAACCAGGCCGTGGCCGCATCGCCCTGAATATCAATGACGGTCATGTGGGAAACGTCGAAGACCCCACAGTCACTGCGCACCTGGTGGTGCTCATCGACCTGCGAGCCATAATGCAGCGGCATGTCCCAGCCACCGAAATCGACCGTCTTGGCGCCAAGCGCCAGATGCAGGTCGTACAAAAGCGTGCGCTGTCCCATGGGTTTCTCCTTCCGGGCGTGGCGAAGCGGCAGCAGTGGAGGGCTCATGGCCTTCAGCTGTGTGAACAGCGTTGTTTTGATTGCCTGCTGCGCGAGTGCCGCGCATTGTAGCGGCAAGGGCGCATGCTGGCACCCTTAGCAGGAATGGCCGGGCCTGCGCGCCGAGCGGCGGATCAGGCCAATGACCGGCAGCAGCCCTACCACCACCAGCGTCAATGCTGGCAGCGACGCCCGCGCCCATTCACCCTCGCTGGTCATCTCGAACACCCGTACCGCCAGCGTATCCCAGCCAAATGGGCGCATCAGCAGGGTTGCCGGCATTTCCTTCAGCACATCGACGAACACCAGCAACGACGCGCTCAGTGCGCCTGGCAACAGCAGCGGCAAGTACACCTTGATGAACAGCCCTACCCCGCCCACACCCAGGCTGCGTGATGCCTGCGGCAGCGAGGGACGAATCCGATCCAGGCTGCTCTCCAGCGGGCCGTATGCCACGGCGATGAAGCGAATGACATAGGCCAGCAGCAACGCCGCAAGGCTGCCCAGCAGCAATGGCCTGCCAGCGCCTCCCAACCAGCTGGACAGCGGCGCGACGACCTGACTGTCCAGGTAACTGAAGGCCAGCATGATCGACACCGCCAGTACCGAGCCGGGCAAGGCATAGCCCAGGTTGGCAAGCCCTACGCCGATGCGGATACCCGGTGTAGGTGCCTGGCGACGGGCGAAGGCCAGCAGCAGCGCCACGCAGACCGTCACCAGCGCTGCAACGCCGCCCAGGTACAGGGTGTGGAGCACCAGGCCGATGTAGCGATCATCCAGATCATGGCGCCCGCGCTGCCAGAACCACACCAGCAGTTGCAGCAATGGGATGACAAATGCGCAGGCGAAGACCAACAGGCACCAGCCGCTGGCCAGCAGCGCCTTGCCACCCTGCAGTCGGTACAGCGCCTGGCCTCTGGGGCGTTCACTGGCGCTGTGGTTGGCGCCCCGCGCACGGCGCTCACCGTACAGCACCAGCATGACGGCCAGCAGCAGCAAACTGGCTAATTGCGCAGCGCTGGAAAGGCTGAAGAAGCCATACCAGGTCTTGTAGATGGCGGTCGTGAACGTGTCGAAATTGAAGACCGCCACGGCGCCGAAGTCAGCGAGGGTTTCCATCAGGGCCAAGGCGATACCCGCCCCAATGGCAGGCCGCGCCATGGGTAGGGCCACACGCCAGAATGCCTGCCAGGGGGAGAGCCCCAATACCCGGGCGGCCTCCATCAACCCTTTGCCCTGGGCAAGGAACGCTGTGCGTGCCAGCAGGTAAACATAGGGATAGAAGACCAGCACCAGCACGGTGATCACGCCGCCGGTGGAGCGCACCCGTGGCAGGCGCATGGGCCCGAAAGCCTCACGCAGGGCACTCTGCACTGGGCCGGCGAAGTCCAGCAAACCTACGAAGACGAAGGCCAAGACGTACGCCGGAATGGCGAACGGCAACATCAGCGCCCAATCCAGCCAGCGGCGGCCCGGAAACTCGCACAGGCTGGTGAGCCAGGCCAGGCTGACACCGAGCAAGGAGACGCCCAGACCGACCCCCACCACCAAGGTGGCGGTGTTACCCAGCAAGCGCCCCATCTGCGTGTCGAGCAGGTGGGACCAGATCTGCAGGTCGATCGACTGCCACGACAACAGCAGCACGCTCAGGGGCAGCAGCACGAGGCCAGCGATCAGGGTGACGGGGAGGTACCAGCGACGACGGTGGGTGTAGGGCACTTTAGATCTCTATGACGGGCCGCAGCTCGACCCACGAAGAGGCCTTTGCAGGCCTCTCGAGCGGGATGTGGCGCTCAGTTCCAGCCGGCACGGTCCATCAGGCGGATGGCTTGGGCCTGTCGCTTGCCGGCCACTTCCACCGCAATGCTGTCGGCCTTGAAGTCGCCCCACGCGGCGACTTCGTCCGAAGGCTTGACCTGAGGGTTGGCCGGGAACTCCTGATTGAGGTCGGCGAACAACTTCTGCGCCTGTTCACCGGTCATCCATTCCACCAGTTTCGTTGCGGCCTCAGGATGAGGCGCGTGCTTGGTCAGGCCGATGCCGGAGAGGTTCACGTGCACGCCACGGTCTTGCTGGTTGGGCCAGAAAATCTTCACCGGCAGGTTAGGATTCTGCTTGTGCAGCCGGCCGTAGTAGTAAGTATTCACAACACCCACGTCGCACTGACCCGCCTCGACGGCCTGGATCACTGCGTTGTCATCCGAGAACACGTCGGTGGAGAGGTTGTTGACCCAACCCTTGACGATCTGCTCGGCCTTCGCTTCGCCGTGGCTTTCGATCAAGGTGGCGGTCAGGGACTGGTTGTACACCTTCTTCGCCGTGCGCAGGCACAGCCGACCTTCCCACTGCTTGTCTGCCAGGGCTTCATAGGTGCTGAGCTCCGACGGCTTGACCCGTTCGGTGGAGTAGATGATGGTACGCGCCCTCAGGCTCAGGCCGGTCCAGTCGTGGGACGAGGCACGGTACTGAGGCGGGATGTTGCGCTCGATGATGTCGGATCGGATCGGCTGCAGGATGCCCATCTGCTCTGCCTGCCACAGATTGCCTGCATCGACGGTGAGCAGAAGATCCGCCACACCGTGCTCGCCCTCGGCCTTGATGCGCTGCATCAGGGGAGCTTCCTTGTCGGTGATGAACTTGACCTTGACGCCGGTCTCGGCCGTGTAGGCGTCGAACACCGGCTTGATCAGCTCATCGATACGCGAGGAGTAGACCACGACCTCGTCAGCGGCCTGCACGGTACCACCGACAACGCTCAGGGCCAGGGCGGCCAGTAGGGACTTGCGTGGCAACATGGAAGGCGCTCCTCGATCGAATAGAGAGGCGCAGATGGTAGTGAATCCCATTTGAAGGCTCACCCCCATTGCCGTTACTGGATGTTGCAATGTGCCAGGGCCCGCCACGCATCCGCTCTCGCCAACGCGCCAAGAGCAGCCTTTACACCTTGGCCAAATCCGGCAAATCGCCACTCAAGCCCAGTGCCTGTCGCACGAACACAGCCTTGGCCTCTGGCAGCTGCTCAACCAGCTTCAAGCCACTGTTGCGCAGCCAACGCAGCGGCAACTTGTCGGCCTGGAACAACCGCTCGAACCCTTCCATGGCTGCCATCAACGCCAGGTTGTGCGGCATGCGACGACGCTCATAGCGGCTCAGCACCTTGACATCGGCCAGCCTTTCTCCGCGCTTGCAGGCATCCACCAGGACTTCGGCCAGTACCGCCGCGTCAAGGAACCCCAGGTTCACCCCCTGCCCTGCCAGCGGATGAATGGTGTGGGCCGCATCACCGATCAGCGCAAGGCCGGGTTCCACGTAGCGTTTTGCATGTCGCTGGCGCAGCGGTACGCACAGCCGCGGGTCAGCCTGCAGCACCGTCCCGAGGCGGCCTTCGAATGCACGCTCCAGCGCCTTGAGGAAGGCTGGCTCATCCAGCGCCATCAGCCGCTCGGCCTCGGCCGGCGTGGTTGACCACACGATCGAGCACCAGTCCTGTTTGCCGTCGCGGGTCAATGGCAGGAAGGCGAGCGGACCATCGTCGGTGAAACGTTGCCAGGCGGTGGCCTGGTGATCCTGAGCGCAACGCACGCTGGTGACGATGGCATGGTGCAAGTAGTCCCACTCGCGCGTTTCACAACCTGCCAGGCGGCGAACCGCGGAATGAGCACCGTCGGCTGCGACGACCAGCGGCGCACGCAGCTGCCGGCCGTCGTGCAGCGTCATCAGCCAGTCGTCGCCGGAATGGCGCAGCTGTTCCATGCGCGCATTGGGCAACAGGCCAATGTCGCTGTCGTGCAGGCGCTCGAGCAAGGCATCCTGGACCACTTTGTTCTCGACGATATGGCCCAGCACCTGCGCATGCACGCTGGCGGCGGAAAAGTGGATCTGCCCGGTGCCGCTGCCATCCCATACCTGCATATCCGAATAGGGCGTCGCGCGCCGCCGTGCGATGCCTTCCCAAGCCCCCAGGCGGTCGAGAATACGCTGGCTGGCGGCCGACAACGCGCTGACCCGCGGCTCGAACGGCCCCTGGGCGTCGAACGGCCTGACGGCCAGGGGACCGCCATCGAGCAGCAGCACCTGCAAACCGCTATGGCGCAAGGCGAGCGCCAGCGCGCTGCCGACCATACCGGCACCTACGATCAGAACATCTGCGCGTGTTTCCATGCCTTACGCCAGCCTCGCTTGCGGCTTGAGCCGCACGTATAGGGTTTTATCGACCCGCGCCACCAGTTCACCTGCGCCGTCGCGGATATCGACCTGCAAACGGGGCAGGCATTTCTTGCCGGTGGCGGTCTGCTGGCGGATGTCGTCCAGCAGCGCGTCATCGACATGGAACTCGGCATACACCGGGCCCTTGCCAGGGGTGATGAAATCGATGCTGGCGGCCTTGTCCCAGACGATGTAGTCGCGCCCCAGCCGCTCGATGAGCAAGAGCATGTAGAACGGATCGACCATGGCATAGAGGCTGCCACCGAACTGGGTGCCCACGTAATTGCGGTTCCAGCGGGTGAGTTTCATCGCCACCCGGATGCTGCGCATGTCAGGGCTGATGTGCTGCACACGGATACCGGCGCCCAAGTAGGGCGGATACAGGTTCAGCATCCAGCGCAGAACGCGCGCACGCCGGGCCAGTTTGCGCGGGTTGCTCATGCCTTGCCCCGTACATCGGAACGCGTACCCAGGCCCATGGCCTGGCGGGCGAACCAGCTTTTGGCCGGTGGAAGCAGGTCCAGGCCCAGCAAACCCAGGTTACGGCCCGCGGCGAGCAAAGGCTGGCCGCTGCCGAACAACCGTGTTACCTGATCGGAAAACCCGATGGTGAGCGTTTGATCCAGGCGCTGGCGCTTACCGTAAGCCCGCAAGGTCGCAAGGTCGCCTGGCCGCTGCGGCCCTGCAAGCAGCGCCTCGGCAAGGGACTGCACATCCCGCAGCGACAGGTTGAACCCCTGGCCTGCGATGGGGTGCAGGCTGTGTGCGGCGTTGCCCAGCACAACCAGGTGGGGGCGGATCTGCTCCTGCGCCTCGATCAGCGACAGCGGGTACAGGTGCCGCACGCCTACCTGGCGAAGGGTCCCCAGGCGGTAACCGAAGACGCCCTGCAATTCACGCAGGAAATTGCGCTCATCCATGTCGGCCAGGCGCTGCGCATCCATGCCCTGCCGTGTCCAGACCAGCGCGCAGCGGTTTTCCGGTAACGGCAGCAAGGCCATGGGACCGGCTTCGGTGAAGCGCTCGAAGGCCTGGCCGCGGTGAGGCTCGCCGGGGGTGATGTTGGCGATCAATGCACTCTGCTCATAAGGCGTGTGGCAGACGTGAATGCCCAGTTGCTCACGCAGCCCCGAGCGCCCACCATCGGCCAGCACCGCCAGGTCGCAGTCAATGTGCGTGTCGTCATTGAGGCGCAAGCGGTAACCGCCCTCTATAGCCTGCATCGACGTCACTTCGGCCGGGCAGCGCCAGCTGACCACATCGCTGTCCAGGCCCTGCCAGAGGCATTGCCCGAGCCAGGCATTCTCGACCACGTAGCCCAGGGCCGGAACACCTTCCTCCCTCGCGTCCAGGCGGGTGGCACCAAAGCGTCCTCGGTCCGAGACGTGAATCTGTGCGATCGGTTCAGCACGCCGCTCGATGGCAGGCCACAGGCCCAGTCGATCGTAGATCTGGCGGGTCCCGAACGACAGTGCCGAGGACCGCGCATCGTAGCTGGGCTGGAAGCTGTCGCCGGGGGCAAAGGGTTCGATGAGAAGGATTTTCCAACCACGCGCCTTGGCGCCTGCCTGCAGGGTCAGCGCCAGGCTGGCCCCAACCAGCCCGCCGCCGATGATAGCGAGATTCACCTGGGTCATAGGCTGGCCTGACGCGCGTCGTGCATCAACGCCTCGATCTCGGCGACGGTGCGGGGAACGCCCGATGTCAGGATTTCACAGCCTTGCCTGGTGACCACCACATCATCCTCGATCCGAATGCCGATGCCGCGCCATTTCTTGGCCACGCTTTCATTGTCGGCTGCTATGTAAATGCCGGGCTCGACCGTCAAGGCCATGCCTGGCTCGAGCACCCGCCACTCACCGCCCACCTTGTAATCGCCCACGTCATGCACATCCATGCCCAGCCAGTGGCCGGCACGGTGCATGTAGAACGCCCGGTACGCCTCGCTCTCGATCAACGACTGCACGTCACCCTTGAGCAGGCCCAGCTCAACCAGCCCTTCGGTGATCACCCGCACGGTGGCTTCATGGGCATGGTTCCAGTGCTTGCCCGGGGCGATTTCGGCAAACGCCGCTGCCTGGGCGCTCAGAACAAGCTCATAGATAGCCTTCTGCTCGGATGAAAACCGCCCACTGACGGGAAACGTGCGGGTGATGTCACTGGCATAGCAATCGATTTCGCAGCCCGCGTCGATCAGGACCAGGTCGCCCTCCTTGAGCGGCGCGTCGTTCTGCTGGTAATGCAGGATGCAACCATTGCGCCCTGCGGCGACGATCGACCCATACGCCGGCATCTTTGCCCCGCCCTGGCGGAAGGCGTAATCGAGTTCGGCTTCAAGGCTGTACTCATGAAGGCCCGGGCGGCAAGCCTGCATCGCCCGCACATGGGCCTTGGCAGAAATCTCGGCGGCCGTGCGCATCACTTTCACTTCCGCCGCCGATTTATACAGGCGCATGTCGTGCAGCAGGTGATCCAGGGCAACGAATTCGTTCGGGGGCTGTGCACCGAGGCGGGCCTTGGAGCGAATCACGTTGATCCAGTCCATCAACCTGCGATCGAATTCGGGATTGCTGCCCATGGCGCTGTAGACGCGTTCGCGGCCTTCGATCAGCCCCGGCAGGATCTCGTCGATGTCGGCGATGGGAAACGCATCGTCAGCGCCAAAATCGCGCACCGCACCCTCCTGGCCGGCCCGCAAGCCGTCCCACAGCTCGCGCTCAGGGTTGCGCTCGCGGCAGAACATCACGTATTCGCCATGCTCGCGGCCAGGTATCAACGCAATCACCGCCTCGGGCTCGGGAAAACCACTGAGGTATTGAAAGTCGCTGTCCTGGCGATACACGTGCTCGACATCACGGTTGCGGATGGCAACGGCGGCGGCAGGCAAGATGGCAATGCTGTTGGGGACCATCTGCGCCATCAGCGCCTTGCGCCGGCGGGCATATTCGGCCTTGGGAATGCGGCTCATGGGCAGACTACCCCGTGGTTCAGTGCAGAGAAGGCTTGGGCGCAGGCGCCGCAGGCTTGGCCAGTTCGGAAAACAGCAGCAACGGCGCGACGCGCAGGTATTCCATCACTTCCATGTAGTCGCTTTCGCCGTCTTCGGATTCTTCCAGCGCTTCCTGGACCTGGGAGATGGCCACCAGGTCCTGGAGCACTTCCTTGGCCTCGATGGACAGGTCCTTGCCACCGGCGTTCAGGCCGAAGCCTGTGATGAAGCCCTGGCACCACTGCCCCAGGGCGGTGGCGCGATCGGTCAGCGCAGCGTCGTCGGACGGCAGCAGCAGCACGATGGCCATATCGTCGCTGGTAAGCTCGCCCTTGACCATTTCCTGCAGGCCAATCAGGGCATTACGCACAGCGTCTTGCGGTTCGGTTTCCAGCAACTGGGCCGCATCGGCCAGCCAGCCGTCGGCATCGAAGCCGGCGCCCGCACAGCTGCGGCCGATGAGCAGGCCGTGCAGTTCGGCGGGTGTGACGGGGTGGCCATTGCTGGAAAGCAGCATGGCGAAGGCAACGTAGGGCGATTGAGTATTGGGCATGGGCTGCTAGGCGCCGGAGGGCGCAATGACTAGAATGAAGGCCTTGTATCCTAGCACCGGCAGGCGCGCCAAGACCATCGGCACTGGCAGCCACGGCCCAGGGAGAGGCATCATCGCAAGATGAGTCAATGACGGAGCGAATCGAGTGCAACCCACGCAAGAGAACGACCTGCAGGCCCTGATGAGCCGATTCGAGCTGCTGATCGAGCGTGTCGAGCAACTTAAACGGCAAAATGCACTCCTAGTAGCTCAGGAAAAGTCCTGGCGCGAAGAGCGCGCCCACCTCATCGAAAAGAACGAGATCGCCAGACGCAAGGTCGAGTCGATGATCTTGCGTCTCAAGGCCCTGGAGCAAGACTCATGAGTTCAAGCAATAGCGTCACCGTGCAGATCCTCGACAAGGAATACTCGATCATCTGCCCGCCCGAAGAGCGCAACAACCTGGTCAGTGCAGCTCACTACCTGGACAGCAAGATGCGCGAGATTCGCAGCAGCGGCAAGGTGATCGGTGCCGACCGCATCGCGGTCATGGCGGCGTTGAACATTACCCACGAGATGCTCCATCGCCAGGAAGACCGCAGCGCTGCTCCGGCCGGCGGGGCCACGCGCGAGCAGGTGCGCGATTTGCTGGACCGGGTCGACCAGGCGCTGTCCGACGAGACGGGTACCAAAAAAAACTGAGGTTGTTATACTGGCGCCACTCCCTGGTGGATGCGCCAGTCGGTTATGTCCCTGAGCCGATACGCACAACCACGGGGGTTGCACGCTGGGGCAGGTGTGCATGTCCGCTCGACGGAAAGCCTTAATGTCCCCTGCAATCTCCACCTTGAACTTTCGGGTTCAAGGGCTACACCGATAGCGGTCTTATCGGGGAGCCCGAATTCCTTTGCCCGCCTCCCGGCGGGCAAATCGTTTTGGCCAACAGCAGTGGCCAGCACCCTCGGATCGCCCGTGCCATGACCGACACCGCGACGCTCACCCGCCCTCAACTTCGCAGGCACTTGCGCAATGCGCGCAGGGCGCTCACGCCCGCGCAACAGCGTCAGGCCGCTGCGGGCCTGTACCGTCTGCTGGCACAGCACCCGCTCTTTCGCAAGGCCAGGCATATCGCCTTGTACCTGCCCAACGATGGCGAGATCGACCCTGCATTGCTGCTGCGCGAGGCGCAGCGACGCGGCAAGCGCACCTACTTGCCGGTGCTGCATCCATGGCCACGCACCCGCATGGTGTTTCAGCGATTCGAGAAGGGCGAGAAACTCACGCCCAACCGGTTCCGAATCCCTGAGCCGACCACCGACCGCAGGCGTCAACGCCCCGTGTGGGCACTGGACCTGATTCTGCTGCCCCTGGTGGGCTTCGACGACGCGGGAGGGCGACTGGGCATGGGAGGTGGCTTCTATGATCGCAGCCTGGCTTACCTGGCTCGCCGGCAGACCTGGAAAAAACCACGGCTGCTGGGCTTGGCGCATGAGTGCCAGAAGGTCGAACGGCTAGCACAGGCCAGCTGGGACGTACCTTTGCAGGGAACGGTCTCGGATCGTCACTGGTACGTGGCACCACGCTGAGCGGTGCCGGGAGGGTCAGCGTTGCGCCTGACCGGCTTCGTACGGCATCTGGTAGGCGTTATCCAGCTTGCGCTCCCAGATCCCCTGCGCATAACCGGTGGTAACCACACCCAAGCCAAAGATGAACACCAGGACCCACAGTAGGTCCGGCTTTTTACGTTGATTCATCGACGATTGCCCCCCAGGCAAACTGTTCAGTGCTCGGCGACTTCTGGGTCGTACCTGAGCATCGCACCTCAAACGGGGCGCATTCTCCGACAACCTGAGCCACCACGCAAACGTTGACGTCAACCAGTCGTCGGTTTGATTGAACGA
This sequence comes from Pseudomonas sp. UBA5666, assembly GCF_002420785.1. Taxonomy (NCBI): domain Bacteria; kingdom Pseudomonadati; phylum Pseudomonadota; class Gammaproteobacteria; order Pseudomonadales; family Pseudomonadaceae; genus Pseudomonas; species Pseudomonas sp. UBA5666. The sequence continues at coordinate 215,070 of NZ_DIIQ01000002.1, forward strand.
GTTATTTCAAAGCATTTCTGGAGCAAACAACATGGCCTATTGGCTGATGAAGTCCGAGCCCGACGAACTGTCCATCGAAGGTTTGGCTCACCTTGGCGAAGCCCGCTGGGACGGTGTGCGTAACTATCAGGCGCGCAATTTCCTGCGTGCGATGAGCGCGGGGGACATGTTCTTCTTCTACCATTCCAGCTGCCCTCAACCTGGCATCGCCGGCATTGCCAAGGTCATCCGCGCAGCCTATCCGGACCCCACTGCGCTGGACACGCAGAGCCCTTACCACGATGCCAAGGCCACGCCCGACAAGAACCCGTGGAGCGCGGTAGACGTGGCTCACGTGCGGACACTGCCACGCGTGCTTGAGCTGGGCTGGTTGAAACAACAGCCAGCCCTGGCCGAACTGGCGCTGGTGCAAAAGGGCAGTCGCCTGTCGGTCATGCCGGTAACGGCCGAGCAATGGACTGCCATCCTGCCGATGGATTGAGGCACCTGCCCCGCTCCGACATTCCCATGAAACCCAGCCTTCAGTGGCTGACCGAAGACCGGGTTAGCCGCTCACTGGACGATCAGGTTGTTGAACAGCAGGTCCTCGACGATCGGCTTGCCCTCTTCGGTCTCCATCACCTGCTGAACCTGCTTGAGCGCCTCCTGGCGCAAATGCTCCTTGGCCTCCACATTACTCATGCTGTCCACGGTCTGCTGGGTAAACAGTGCGACGAGCTGGTTGCGGATCAGCGGTTCATGGTGCTGTACCGCCTTGGCGGCCTCATCCCCGGTCACTCGCAACGCGACATCGGCCTTGAACACCCGCAACCGCGGACCACCATCGAGCGCATAGTTACCTACGAACGGCGGTGTCAGCGTGATATAGGCCACCTTGGGCGCGCCCTCCTTGGCCTCCTCGGCCACGGCTGCGGCGGGTAACACCAGTGCCAACACCATCAATATCCACGCTTTCACGAAATCGCTCCTCTATTCAGGTGGCGCCAGCTTAACCAGCACATCATTCAAACCCAAGCCTGGGCTTATGCCGGCTCATCAGGACAAGCCATGCTCGTTGACCCGACTGGCGGCCCTCCTACACTTATCGGCCATTACCCGCAAAGGAATAGGCCACGATGAAAGCGCTGCTCTGCAAGCACCTGGGCCCGGCCCGCGACCTGGTCCTGGAAGACGTGCCCAGCCCAACGCCCAAGCCCAACGAAGTGCTGCTGGACGTGCAGGCGGCAGGGGTCAACTTTCCCGATACCCTGATCATAGAAGGCAAATACCAGTTTCAGCCGCCCTTGCCCTTTTCTCCGGGTGGAGAGGCGGCGGGCACGGTCGCAGCCGTCGGCGCCAAGGTGGACGCCTTCAAGGTGGGTGACCGCGTCATGGCGCTGACCGGCTGGGGTGCTTTCGCCGAGCAAGTGGCAGTGCCCGCCTACAACGTAATGCCCGTGCCAGCCGGCATGGACTTCATTACCGCCGCCGCATTCGGTATGACCTACGGCACCTCGATGCACGCCTTGCGCCAGCGCGGTCGATTGCAAGCCGGCGAAACCTTGCTGGTATTGGGTGCTTCCGGCGGGGTGGGCCTGGCAGCGGTTGAGATCGGCAAGGCCATGGGGGCGCGGGTTATCGCGGCTGCCAGCAGCGCGCAAAAGCTCGCGGTGGCCCGTGCCGCCGGTGCTGATGATCTGATCGACTACAGCCAGGAAAATCTGCGCGAGGCCATCAAGCGCCTGACCGATGGCAAGGGTGTGGATGTGATTTACGATCCGGTCGGCGGCGCGCTGTTCGAGCACGCCGTGAGGGGCCTGGCGTGGAACGGTAGGCTGTTGGTGGTAGGTTTTGCCAGCGGCAGCATTCCCCAATTGGCAGCCAACCTGGTGCTGCTCAAGGGGGCGGCGGTGCTGGGCGTGTTCTGGGGCGCGTTTGCACAGCGCCAACCGGAGGATAACGCAGCCAACTTCAAGCAGCTGTTTGCCTGGCACGCGCAGGGCAAATTGAAGCCGCTCGTCTCACAAACCTACACCCTGGCCGACGCGGGTACGGCCATCGAAACACTGGGCCAGCGCCAGGCGGTCGGCAAGCTGGTGGTGGTGCCGCCCGGCACCTGATCACCGTTCGCGCAGGTCATGACAGCGCCTGAAGCGCGCCTCCAGGTTGCGATCAGGCATGTGATGGCTGCGCAGGGCGTGAAGGGTCTGCTCGACATAATCACGCGTGGTGCCATACCGCCCTTTAGCGCTGGCCAGTATGTGGCTGAGCACGTTATCCGGCAGATTGCCCGCATAGCAAGGCAGATGCCGCTCCAGCACGAAGCCCAGGGCCTTTACCTTGCTGCCATCGTCGAGCCGGCAGTTGAGCCAGTGCGGGCGGTAGGCCGGGTAAGGCATTTCGCGCTGCCACAGGGCACGAAGCGACGCATCGAGGGTGGCATCGTCCAGCCTGTAGGCAAAGCCGCTGCACGAGCCGCCTCGATCCAGACCGAACACCAAACCGGGGGTTTCAGGCGTGCCACGGTGCTCGTGCGACCACAGGTACAAGCCCCGGTGGTAACCGTGCACCCGCGCACGTCGACGCTCCACCGCGCTGCACTCGGGCCGCCAGATCAAGGAGCCATAGGCGAACAGCCACACTGGCCCGCCCTGGTGACGGGACATGGCGGCTTGCATGGAGTGATGCAGTTGCTCGTGGGTCAGTTGCTGACCAAAATCGAGCGAAGGGGGGTATGGGACTTGCCGGGATGAACGTTCGAGCGCCGACATAAGCTGCCGCTATGATTCCCTGTGAACAAAGCATGTAACGTGGCCGAGCCTGATGCGTTAGCCACTGGGTCGTTGACCAGAGCCCTCAGGCAAGTCATTTACGGCAGTCGCGCCAGGCGGTGTATAAGCTAAGTCAGGGCAAGGGGCTGAACAAGTGCATGCAGAGCTTTTCACGCCAGGCGCCGACGACCGGCCGTGCAGCGCGTCAAGTGCGTACGGGGTGGCGCGGGCAGCCTGACGGGCGCCGCGCACCGCGAGGGGATGCTTCAGCCGCGAGGCGCGTAAGCGAACACGTCCGCACGCATGCGGTGCGCATCCATGCCGGCGTCCACCAGCGCATCGAGCGTGGCGTAGATCATGTTCGGCGAGCCACTGGCGTACACGTGTACGCCGTTGAGGTCGGCAATGTCCTCGCAAACCGCTTCGTGCAGCATCCCACAACGGCCCTCCCAGCCACACAGGTCGCTGACCACCTGATGCAGGGACAGGTTGGGCAGACTCAGCCACTGATCCCAATGCTCGATCTGATAGAAGTCTTCCGGGCGTCGTACGCCCCAGTACAAGTGAACAGGGTGTTTGAAGCCCTGAGCGCGGCAGTGTTCCACAAGGCTGTGCATCTGCCCCATGCCGGTACCGGCGGCGATCAGCACCAAGGGGCCGTCGGGCAGTTCGGCCAAGTGGGTATCGCCGAAGGGCATTTCGATACGAGCCAAGCGCTCGCGCTGCAATTGCTCGATCAACTGCACGGCGCTGGGCTCGCGCGCCAGCACGTGCAATTCAAGCTCACGCCCTGCATGGGGAGCGGAGGCCAGCGAAAAGGCGGCCGGCTTGCCCGCTTCACGTTCGATCATCAAATACTGCCCGGCATGGTAGCGCGGCGGCTTGCCCGCAGGCGCCAACAGGCGCACGCGCCAAACGTCGCCACCCACTTCACGGCATTCACTGACCGTGCAGGTCAGCTTGCGCACCGGCAGCTCGCCCAAGGCCAGCACGCCGTCCCATAGCAGGATGCAATCTTCGAGCGGCTCGGCGATGCAGGTGAACAATTCGCCATGGTCCCGGACTTCTCCGTTCTGGCGCACACTGCCTTCGACCAGCAACGCAGCGCAGACATGACAGTTGCCATTACGGCAGCTGTTGGGGCAGTCATAACCCAGCCGACGCGCACCTTCCAGGATCCGTTCCCCGGGCTCTAGCGTCAGCACTGCTCCGGACGGCTGCAACGTTACCTGCATCAATCTATTCCCAACTGATCCCACAGCTCATCGATACGCCGGGTGACGGCTTCGTCCTTGACGATGACCCGCCCCCACTCGCGTGTAGTCTCGCCCGGCCACTTGTGCGTGGCATCCAGGCCCATTTTCGATCCCAGCCCCGACACTGGAGAGGCAAAGTCCAGGTAGTCGATCGGCGTGTTGTCGATCATCACCGTATCACGCTTGGGGTCCATGCGTGTGGTGATGGCCCAGATCACGTCGTTCCAGTCGCGGGCGTTGATGTCGTCGTCGGTCACGATAACGAACTTGGTGTACATGAACTGTCGCAGGAACGACCACACACCCAGCATCACGCGCTTGGCATGCCCCGGGTACTGCTTCTTCATGGTCACCACCGCCATGCGGTAGGAGCACCCCTCCGGTGGCAGGTAGAAATCGACGATTTCCGGGAACTGTTTCTGCAGGATCGGCACGAACACTTCGTTCAGCGCCACGCCAAGAATCGCCGGTTCATCCGGCGGCCGGCCGGTGTAGGTGCTGTGATAGATAGGGTTTTGCCGGTGGGTGATGCGCTCGACGGTGAACACCGGGAAGCTGTCCACTTCGTTGTAGTAACCGGTATGGTCCCCATAGGGGCCTTCAGGCGCCATCTCGCCTGGGTGGATTACCCCTTCGAGGATGATCTCGGCCGTGGCCGGCACCTGCAGATTGCTGCCGCGGCACTTGACCAGCTCAGTGCGATTACCCCGCAACAGGCCCGCGAAGGCGTATTCGGAAAGCGTATCGGGCACTGGGGTCACTGCACCCAGGATAGTGGCAGGGTCTGCCCCCAACGCCACCGCCACTGGGAACGGCTGGCCGGGATTTTTTTCACACCACTCACGGTAGTCCAGGGCGCCGCCACGGTGGCTGAGCCAACGCATGATCACTTTGTTGCGGCCAATTACCTGCTGCCGGTAGATGCCCAGGTTCTGGCGGTCCTTGTTCGGGCCGCGCGTGACGGTCAGGCCCCAGGTGATCAGCGGTGCCACATCGCCCGGCCAGCAGTGCTGGATCGGCAATGCGCCAAGGTCCACGTCCTCTCCTTCGAGCACCACTTCCTGGCAAACGGCGTCCTTGACCACCTTCGGCGCCATCGATACCACTTTCTTGAAGATCGGCAGCTTGGACCAGGCGTCCTTGAGCCCTTTCGGGGGTTCAGGCTCCTTGAGAAACGCCAGAAGCTTACCGATCTCGCGCAGCTCATCGACCGACTCGGCACCCATGCCCATGGCCACCCGCTCAGGCGTGCCGAACAGGTTGCCCAGCACGGGAATGTCGAAGCCGGTCGGCTTTTCGAACAACAGCGCAGGGCCTTTGGCACGCAGCGTGCGATCGCAGACCTCGGTCATTTCCAGCACTGGGGAGATCGGGACCTGGATGCGCTTGAGCTCGCCGCGCTGTTCCAGGCCACGAATGAAGTCGCGCAAGTCGCGATACTGCATGCATGAGCCTCGTGTTGGCCGTATCGGTCGGGGGTTCAGAGTGTAGCGCCGTTCAGAGCGCAATGGTCAAAACTGATGAGGGCCGCGTCGCGTCCCATCGCAGCCGGTCCGACGTCCCGGCAAAGCCGTTCTTACAGGATTACGCTATCCCTGTAGGAACGGCCTTGCAAAGGCATCGGACCAGCCGCGATGGGCTGCGAAGCGGCCCCATTCGATCTAGACCTGAAACGCTTACTTGCGCTTCATCGACAGGAAGAACTCGTCGTTGGTCTTGGTCTGCTTGAGCTTGTCGACCAGGAACTCGATGGCAGCGATTTCGTCCATCGGGTGCAACAGCTTGCGCAGGATCCACATGCGTTGCAGTTCGTCGTCGGCGGTCAGCAGCTCTTCGCGGCGAGTACCCGAACGGTTGATGTTGATGGCAGGGAACACACGCTTTTCAGCGATACGACGGTCCAGGGGCAGTTCCATGTTGCCGGTGCCCTTGAATTCCTCGTAGATCACCTCGTCCATCTTCGAACCGGTTTCGACCAGCGCGGTGGCGATGATGGTCAGCGAACCGCCTTCCTCGATGTTACGGGCGGCACCGAAGAAGCGCTTGGGCTTCTCCAGGGCGTGAGCGTCGACACCACCGGTCAGCACTTTGCCCGAGCTTGGAATGACCGTGTTATAGGCACGTGCCAGACGGGTGATGGAGTCGAGCAGGATGACCACGTCCTTCTTGTGCTCGACCAGGCGCTTGGCCTTCTCGATGACCATTTCGGCCACTTGCACGTGACGGGTTGGCGGCTCGTCGAAGGTGGAGGCAACCACTTCGCCGCGTACGGTACGCTGCATCTCGGTCACTTCTTCCGGGCGCTCGTCGATCAGCAGAACGATCAGGTGGCACTCGGGATTGTTACGCGTGATGTTGGCTGCGATGTTCTGCAGCATGATGGTCTTGCCCGCCTTGGGCGGGGCGACGATCAGGCCACGCTGGCCCTTGCCGATCGGGGCGCACAGGTCGATGACCCGGCCGGTCAGGTCTTCGGTGGAGCCGTTGCCGGCTTCCATCTTCAGGCGCTTGTTGGGGAACAGCGGCGTCAGGTTCTCGAACAGGATCTTGTTCTTGGCGTTTTCCGGCCGGTCGAAGTTGATGGTATCGACCTTCAACAGGGCGAAGTAACGCTCCCCTTCCTTCGGCGGGCGGATCTTGCCAACGATGGTATCGCCGGTACGCAGGTTGAAGCGGCGGATCTGGCTAGGCGAAACGTAGATATCGTCAGGGCCGGCCAGGTAGGACGCATCAGCAGAACGCAGGAAACCGAAACCATCCTGGAGAATCTCCAGCACGCCGTCACCCGAGATCTCTTCGCCGCTTTTCGCATGCTTTTTCAGCAGGGAGAAAATCACGTCCTGTTTGCGCGAACGGGCCATGTTCTCGATGCCCATTTGTTCGGCCATTTCCAAAAGATCGGTAATCGGCTTTTGCTTGAGTTCAGTCAGGTTCATAAGGGGAATGACGTAATCATGTAAGAAGGGAGAATTAAGCTTCTGGCTTAATGAAGCCGCGCCGCTAGATGGCGAAAGGATCGCGTACTGATTCGAATTGGGGATGCTTCGGCGACGGCATGTAGAGGGCACTGAAGAAGCAGTGCGAGGCCGAATGTAACACTTGCTTTTTTGTGCGTCTAGTGCTCTGAAAAAGAAAAGCCCCGCATTTGCGGGGCTTTTTTATCACAGGTGGGCGTCGAGGAACGCTGCCAGCTGCGATTTGGACAAGGCACCGACCTTGGTGGCTTCCACGTTGCCGTTCTTGAACAGCATCAGCGTCGGGATACCACGCACGCCGTGCTTGGCTGGGGTTTCCTGGTTTTCGTCGATGTTCAGCTTGGCGACGACCAGTTTGCCTTCATACGTGGAGGCGATGTCGTCCAGAACCGGAGCGATCATCTTGCATGGGCCGCACCATTCAGCCCAGTAGTCGACCAACACCGGGCCTTGAGCCTGAAGCACTTCAGCATCGAAGGTGGCGTCGGTGACGTGTTTGATTTTGTCGCTCATGGAAATCTCCAAGGTCGTAAGCACGGAAAACGTTGCCCATCATAGCCGCCCCCGCGGTCGACAGGAAGCCGCAGACGATTGAGTGTAACTATAGTTGTGCAAGAGCACTCGAATCAAAACTGTCACATCGTCTTCATAGAATCGAATGGCACATTGCCGTATATCAAGCGCATCGCGCAGGCCAGGTGCCACGCGTTGGCGACCAGCCTGCTATCGTGGCACGATTGCCAGGTTAACGACCGAGAACTTCCAGATCATGCCGCATACCACCGCGAAGAACCTGTCCCTGATAGCCGCCATCGACCTCGGCTCCAACAGCTTCCACATGGTCGTGGCCAAGGCCCACCACACCGAAATCCGCATTCTCGAGCGGCAGGGCGAGAAGGTACAGCTGGCCGCCGGCATCGACGAGGAGCGCAGGCTCAGTGAAGAAGCCATGGAGCGCGGCCTGGAGTGCCTCAAGCGCTTCGCTCAGCTGATCAACGGCATGCCCGCAGGCTCGGTGCGCATCGTCGGCACCAACGCCTTGCGTGAAGCGCGCAACCGCAACATCTTCATCCAGCGTGCCGAAGCCATTCTTGGCCACCCGGTAGAAGTCATCTCAGGCCGCGAAGAAGCCCGCCTGATCTACCTGGGCGTTTCCCATACGCTGGCCGACACCGCGGGCAAGCGCCTGGTGGCGGACATCGGCGGCGGCAGCACCGAATTCATCATTGGCCAGCGCTTCGAGCCGCTGTTGCGCGAGAGCCTGCAGATGGGCTGCGTCAGCTTCACCCAGCGCTATTTCCGTGACGGCAAGATCACCCCTGCGCGCTATGCCCAGGCCTATACGGCCGCCCGGCTTGAGTTGATGAGCATCGAGCATGCCCTGCACCGCCTGACCTGGGATGAAGCCATCGGTTCGTCGGGTACCATTCGCGCCATCGGCGCCGCCATTCGGGGTGCAGGCCTGGGCAATGGCGAGGTAAACGCCGAAGGGTTGGCCTGGGTCAAGCGCAAGCTGTTCAAGCTGGGCGAAGTCGACAGAATCGATTTCGAAGGGGTCAAGCCGGATCGGCGCACCATCTTCCCGGCGGGCATGGCCATCCTCGAAGCGATCTTCGATGCGCTGGAGCTGCAGCGCATGGACCACTGCGACGGTGCGCTGCGTGAAGGTGTGCTGTTCGATCTGCTTGGCCGGCATCATCATGAAGACGTACGCGAGCGTACCCTCAACTCGCTGATGGAGCGTTACCACGTCGATCAGGGCCAGGCCGCCCGGGTCGAGCGCAAGGCACTGCATGCCTTCGACCAGGTGGCCGTAGCCTGGGACCTGCAGGACGGCAATTGGCGCGACCTGCTGGGTTGGGCAGCCAAGGTCCATGAGATCGGCCTGGACATCGCCCACTATCATTACCACAAGCACGGCGCGTACCTGATCGAGCACTCCGACCTGGCAGGCTTTTCGCGCGAGGATCAGCAGATGATGGCCTTGCTGGTGCGCGGCCACCGCCGCAACATCCCCAAGGACCGTTATGCCGAGCTGGGGGATGATGGGGTCAAGCTGCTGCGCCTGTGCGTGCTGCTGCGCTTTGCCATCCTGTTTCATCACATCCGGGGCACGCAGCAGATGCCCAAAGTCGAGCTCAAGGCGGCCGATAACCGCCTGGAAGTGGTATTCCCGGAAGGTTGGCTCGAGCAGAACCAGCTGACCCAGGCCGACTTCGCCAACGAAGCGGAGTGGCTGGCCCGGGTCGGCTTCGTCCTCAGCGTACGTTGAGGACCGGGTTGCTCAGGCGCTCCAGCAAGGTCGCCTGGGCACTGCGGGGGTTCTGGTTACCCGTCGGGCTGCTGCGCACATAGCGCCCGTCTGGCTGAAGGGTCCAGGCGTGAGTGTTGTCGGTCAGGTACGCCTCCAGTTCCTTTTTCACCCGCAGCAAGAGCTTCTTGCCCTCGACCGGGAAGCAGGTCTCGACCCGCTTGTCGAGGTTGCGCTCCATCCAGTCCGCACTGGAGAGGTAGATCTGCTCTTCACCGCCATTGAGGAAGTAGAACACACGGGTGTGTTCCAGGAAGCGGCCGATGATCGAGCGTACCTGGATGTTGTGTGAAACCCCTGGAATACCTGGACGCAGGCAGCACATGCCACGCACGATCAGGTCGATCTTCACCCCCGATTGACTGGCCTTGTACAAGGCCTTGATGACCTTCGCATCGGTCAGCGAGTTGAATTTGGCGATGATGTGCGCCGGCTTGCCGTCCAGGGCGAACTGGGTTTCGCGGGCGATCATGTCCAGCATGCCCTTTTTCAGGGTGAACGGCGCATGCATCAGTTTCTTCATGCGCAGGGTCTTGCCCATGCCGATCAGCTGGCTGAACAGCTTGCCGACGTCCTCGGTGAGCGCATCGTCGGAGGTGAGCAGGCTGTAATCGGTGTACAAGCGGGCATTGCCAGCGTGGTAGTTGCCGGTCCCCAGGTGCGCATAGCGAACGATCTCGCCCTGCTCGCGGCGCAGGATCAACATCATCTTGGCGTGCGTCTTGAAACCGACCACGCCATAGATCACCACCGCGCCTGCCGCTTGCAGGCGGCTTGCCATCTGCAGGTTGGACTCCTCGTCGAAGCGTGCGCGCAGTTCGATCACTGCGGTGACTTCCTTGCCGTTGCGCGCTGCATCGACTAACGCATCGACAATTTCCGAGTTGGCGCCGGAGCGGTAGAGCGTCTGACGTACGGCCAGAACGTGCGGGTCCTTGGCCGCCTGGCGCAACAGGTCGATGACCGGCGTGAACGACTCGAAGGGGTGCATGAGCAGGATGTCCTGCTTGCTGATCACGCTAAAGATGTTGTCGGCGTTCTGCAGCAACTTCGGGATGGCCGGGGTGAACGGTACGTATTGAAGTTCGGGGTGGCTGTCCAGCCCAGTGATGCTGAACAACCGCGTCAGGTTGACCGGCCCATTGACCTGGTAGAGCTCGCTTTCGCTCAGGCTGAACTGCTTGAGCAGGTAGTCCGACAGGTGCTTGGGGCACGTATCGGCGACTTCCAGGCGCACGGCATCGCCGTAGCGGCGCGAGAACAGCTCGCCACGAAGCGCCCGGGCCAAGTCATCGACCTCTTCGGAATCCAGCGCCAGGTCGGCGTTACGGGTCAGGCGGAACTGGTAGCACCCCTTCACCTTCATACCCTGGAACAGGTCGTCGGCGTGGGCGTGGATCATCGACGAAAGGAAGACGTAATTGGCACCAGTGCCACCCACCTCCTCAGGCACGCGAATGACCCGTGGCAGCAGCCGCGGTGCCGGAATGATGGCCAGGCCTGAATCGCGGCCGAACGCATCGACGCCTTCAAGCTCGACGATGAAGTTCAGGCTCTTGTTCACCAGCAATGGGAATGGATGGGTAGGGTCCAGGCCGATCGGGGTGATGATGGGCGCAATCTCGTCGCGGAAGTAGCGACGCACCCATGTCTTGAGCTTGGGTGTCCAGTGACGGCGGCGAATGAATCGAATCTGGTGTTTTTCCAGCTCCGGAAGCAGCACATCGTTGAGAATCGCGTACTGGCGATCGACCTCGATATGCACCAGTTCGCTGATGCGCGTGAGGGCCTGGTGCGGCTGCAAGCCGTCGGCACCGGCCTGCTCGCGGGCGAAGTTGATCTGCTTTTTCAGCCCGGCCACACGAATCTCGAAGAACTCGTCCAGGTTGCTCGAGAAGATCAGCAGGAACTTCAGGCGTTCGAGCAACGGGTAACTTTCATCCAGCGCCTGCTCCAGTACGCGGATGTTGAACTGCAGCTGGGACAGTTCGCGATGAATGTACAGGCTGGTATCGTCCAGGCCAGGCACGACGATGGCCGGGGCGGGAGCCGGCGTGGGCGCCGCTGACTCCGCTGCAGGTTCCACAGCGACCTGGGACGCGGGTGGCAGATCAGGCGGGGTCTGCACCAACTCCTCTGGAAGCTCCTTGGCATCCTTGATCAAGACAGGGGGAAGCACTTCGTTATTCATCTGGCGGTCCTGAGGACGTTAACGCCCTATCATCAATTGAGCGGCAAGATAAGCGCCCATTATGACGCCTGTGTTACACGCCAGGGCAAGCCATGGCACACGGTTGCAGACATTGTGGTAGCGGGCACTGTTCACGTCGAGACACATTTGGACACTTTCCCGAACGCACGCGAAGGGGTAGGCTGCGCGTTCATTTCGCCAGCACCTCAGAAAATGCTCCAACAATTCCTGCAGGATTTCGGCTACTTTGCCCTTTTTCTAGGCACCTTCTTCGAAGGCGAGACCATTCTGGTCCTTGCAGGCTTTCTTGCGTTCCGCGATTACATGGACATCAAGCTGGTATGCCTGGTGGCATTCATGGGCAGCTATGCCGGTGATCAGTTGTGGTATTTCATGGGTCGTCGCCATGGGCGCAAGATCCTGGCGCGCAAGCCTCGCTGGCAGGCAATGGGCGACCGCGCCCTGGGCCACATCCGTCGCCATCCCGATATCTGGGTGCTCAGCTTCCGCTTCGTTTACGGGCTTCGCACGGTAATGCCGGTCGCGATTGGTCTCTCGGGCTATCCGCCGCGGCGCTACCTGCTGCTCAATGGCATCGGGGCCGCGATCTGGGCCATCGCCCTGGGTGCTGCGGCCTATCATTTCGGCGCAATCCTCGAAGGCCTGCTGGGCAATATCAAACGCTACGAATTGTGGGTACTGGGCGCCTTGCTGGTGCTTGGCGTAGGCCTGTGGCTGCACCGGCGCTTTCGCACGCTGCGGGCAGAGCGCCGGGCTGCGCGCGAGTCCCAGGACTGAACACCTGCACCTGTGCACACTCCAACAGACATGGACCATCCCGCACTGCGCCGCGCTGCCAGCCTGACGGGTATCAAGCGCTTCGACCTGGAGTAATGAGCATGACAAAAAAAGTGGCGGTGATTCTTTCCGGCTGTGGCGTTTATGACGGCGCAGAAATTCACGAAAGCGTGATCACCTTGCTGCGCCTGGACCAACGCGGCGCGCAAGTGCAGTGCTTTGCACCGAACATCGCACAGATGCATGTCATCGACCACCTGACAGGCCAAGAAATGCCCGAGTCGCGCAACGTGCTGGTGGAATCTGCCCGTATCGCGCGTGGCGATGTGAAAGACATTCGTGAGGCGCGCGTCGAGGACTTCGACGCCTTGATCGTACCGGGCGGCTTTGGCGCAGCCAAGAACCTCTCGGACTTTGCCGTGAAAGGCGCAGACTGCACTGTCAATCCGGATGTCCTGGGGTTGGCCGAGGCGTTCGCCGCCGCCTGCAAGCCAGTTGGCCTGATCTGTATCTCGCCTGCATTGGCTGCCAAGATCTATGGCCCTGGCGTGGTCTGCACCATCGGCAACGACGCCGACACCGCCGAGGCCGTCGTCAAGATGGGCGGTACCCACGAAGAATGCGACGTGCACGACATCGTCGAGGACCCGCAGCGCAAACTGGTGACCACCCCTGCCTACATGTCGGCAAAGACCATCAGCGAAGCCGCTGGCGGGATCTACAAGCTGGTTGATCGGGTGCTGGAACTGACCCACGAGTAAGCGCCGCTTGCCCGGCTGGAGCGCCTGACTGAGCGATTGGCGCTCCATTGGCTATCAAAGCGCCGACAGCCGAGCGATGATCCGGTCCAACGCATTGGCAAACGCCTGTTTGTCGCGATCCCCATAAGGCCCCTGCCCGCCACCTGACTGGCCTTGTTCACGCAGCTCGGTGAACAGATTGCGCGTAGCCAGGCGCTCGCCCATGTTGCGCTCGTCGAACTCGCGCCCGCGCGGGTCCAGCGCCGCTACGCCCTTTTTCACAAGCCGGTCGGCCAGAGGCACGTCGCTGCAAACGACCAACTCGCCGGGTACGGCATGCTCGACCAGGTAATCGTCGGCCGCATCCATGCCACTGGGTACCACGATCAGTCGTACGATGCCGAATGCTGGCTTTGCCACCGCCTGGCCCGCGACCATGACCACTTCGAACTTGCGCTTGAGGGCGAACTTGACGATCAGGTCCCTGGCAGCCTTGGGGCAAGCGTCGGCATCGATCCAAACACGCATGATTGACCTCACGTTGTCATTTAGCCAGTCATGATGCACTACCCCGACAGGTTGCAGGAACTCGCGCAAATAGCCCCAGAACTGAATGAGCCTGTGTGAGCCGTGCCGTTCAGGCTACACTCGCCCCAGCTTCAGCGGACTGATGAGCGCAAAATGAATTGTCCCGACGAGATCCAACTGGGCCTGGACAACGGGATCGACCGTAAGCTGCTGGCCAACTTGCGTGGGCGCTACCTACAGATCAACGCAGGCCGCCTGCAGCGAGCAATGGCCGGTTTGTCCCCCCGCCAGCAGCAGGTCCTGACGGTGCTGCCCGTGCTGTTCCATGTAAATCATCCGCTACTGCCCGGCTATGTTTCGTCGACGACGCCGGCAGGCATCTGCGACTTCGAGCCAAGCGCCGATCAGGTATTCGAAGCTCAGCGCCTGGCACGCGCCTTCAGCTACAAAGCCCGCGACAACACCTCACCACGCCCCATCGACGGGCTGTTTCTAATCGGCAGCCTGGGCACGCTTGCCCAGGCTGAGGACAGCGACATCGATGTATGGGTATGCCATACCAGCGACCTGGAGCGCGAAGCGCTGGAGGCACTACAGCGCAAATGCCAGTTGCTGGAAACCTGGGCCGCGAGCCAGGGCGCCGATACGCACATCTTTCTGATTGACACCCAGGGGTTCGCTCAGGGCCAGCGCACAGGCCAACTCGGCACCGACGATTGCGGCACTACGCAGCATTATCTTCTGTTGGACGAGTTCTACCGCACGACCCTTTGGCTGGCAGGGCGGACGCCGCTGTGGTGGTTGGTGCCGCCCGACCAGGAGAGCGGCTATCCGGCCTACGCCCAAGCCCTGCTGGCAAAGCGTTTCGTACGCCCTGGGGAAGCCCTGGACCTGGGCCACCTGGCGCAGATCCCAGGCCACGAATTCGTCGGCGCCGGGCTTTGGCAGCTGTTCAAGGGCATCGATGCCCCTCACAAGTCCTTGCTCAAGTTGCTGCTGACCGAAGCCTATGCCAGCGAATACCCCGCCGTGCGTTGCCTGAGCCTGGACTACAAGCAAGCGGTCTTCGCCAATCAGCTCGACCTTGACCGTCTCGATCCTTACGTCATGGTCTACCGACGGATCGAGCGCTACCTGATGCAACGCCGTGAGCAGGCTCGGTTGGAACTGGTGCGGCGCAGTTTGTACCTGAAAGTGAACAGCAAGCTCAGCGAACAGGGCCGCGCCGAAGGCTGGCAACGCCGCCTGCTGCGCAGCCTGACCGACGAGTGGGGATGGGGAGGCGCGCAGTTGGCCCTGCTCGATGGTCGCCCTGGCTGGGGCGTGCACCAGGTTACCATGGAGCGCCGAGAACGGGTGGCCGAGCTCAGCCGCAGCTACCGGTTCCTGGTGCAGTTCGCGCGCACACATGACGCGACCAGCCGCGCCGACTTGCGCGAGCTCAACCTGTTGGGACGGCGATTGCAGGCAGCATTCGAGCGCCGTGCGGACAAGGTGGAAATCCTCCAGAGCGACCGTGCCTGCGACCTGGCCGAGCAAACCGTGACGCTGGCCCAGTCACCCAGCCGCAGAGCGCCAGGTGGCCACCCCTGGGCACTCTACAGCGGCAACCTGCATGGCCATGAAATGGAACTCGCCAACCCGATCAAGCGCTGCTGGCACCTTGTGGAGCTGTTGGTCTGGGCCCATTGCAATGGCGTGATAGACAGGCATACACGACTGGCGCTTCATCCGGGTATCAGCGATCTGAAAGAGCCTGAATTGCAGGGCCTGCTCGCGAGCCTGCAGCAGCTCATCGTGTTGCCGCTGCCCGCCGTCAGCGAGGTGAGCCTGTTGCAGCCAAGCGTCGCCGACGATGTGCTGCTGCTGATCAACGTGGGCATTGACCCCCTGCCCCACCACCGTGAGCTGGATATCCTGCTGACCACCGAGCGTACCGACTCGCTCAGCTACGGTGGCCTGCGGGAAAACCTGGTATTGACAGTGGACCAGGTCACGGTCAACTCCTGGAACGAGGTGCTGGTACATCGCTACGACGGCGAGCATGCGCTGATGCGATGCCTGCGCGATTTCATCAACCTGCCGAAACAGGCAAGCGGCTGGCCCAATGTGCGGGCGCACTGCTTTGCCCAGCACCGGGCGCAGGCCATCAGTCAGCGTGTGGCCGAGCTCTTCAAGACTGCGCGGCAGTTGCACGCACAGGACGTTCCTGGCCGTTACCTGGTGCAGGTGGCGCACCAGGTTCATGTGCTGGAGTGGCTCCAGGGCAAGGTCGTCCTCACGAGCCTTGACGACCATGATGCGCTACTCACGTTCATGGGCCAGGAGCGCAGTACCTACAGCCCCGTGTGCCTGGATGCCAATGCGCTGCCGGACACCGATGTGGGCCTTGTGCTCGAGCAAGGCCGCCGCGACTGCGTCCAGGTCTTCTATCGACTGTTCGACAGCTGGGCCGAGCTCTACGTGCTGGATGAATGCAACGCTTTGTGGCACCAGCGCGTGCCGTTGCAGGACGAACCTCACCTTCTGCTGCCGCTGCACCGCTTTCTGGCTTCGGTCTTGCGCCGACGCGAGGCGCAGTTGCCTTATGGTGCAAGGCAAGCAGCACGCCTGGACATCGTGTACGCGCAGCTGCTTGGGTCTGGATCAGCCAGGGCACGGGGCCTGGAGCAGAGGGCGGCACCGGATGCGGGGAACGTGCAGCCCTACTACGACGTCCAGGCCATGATTCACGCCGACACCGACGGTGCCACGCACGTGACCTTGTTCTGCGAACAACAGGAGTTCTCCGAGCTCGACCATGGGCCGAGCCTGTATGGCGTGGTGGCACGAGAAATCATCGCCCAGCGGCGAAGTGCAGGCCTGTATCGGTGCTACATCACCGACTTGGATGTTTCCGGGTTACCCGATGGCCGCCAGGCCACGACGCAGGTTTACCTGAACTACAAGCGGACACTTGAGCAGGCCTTGAATGAGGGGCTACAGCAGGTGCTGGCTGGCCAGGCTTAGGCACTGGCCACGCCACAGGTGCGTTGAAAGCACTACAGGTCGAAATCGCCCGCCGCTTCCGGCTGATACTCGACTTCCAGCAACTCTAGCCTGAGGGTCTTGCCCCCTGGCGCCGGCCAGTCGATCTGCTCACCCACCGACAACCCGAGCAAGGCACAGCCGATGGGCGCCAGGACCGAGACCTTGCCGTCTGGCCCGGCATCCTTGGGGTAGACCAAGGTCAAATGGTAGTCCTTGCCACTGGCTAGCTCGCGGCAATGCACGCGCGAATTCATGGTCACCACACCTGCCGGCACCTCATCATGCCCCACCACCTGCTCGGCGCGGTCGAGCTCGCCGCTGAGCGCGAGCACGCCAGGGGTACTTTCGTCGAGACTATCGAGCAGACGCTCCAGACGTTGTACATCCAAACGGGTGAGGATAAGGGAAGGCTTGGTGCTCATGATCCAGTCAGACTCCTTTGAACAGGCAGTTTTCGATGCACAGATAAAGCAAAACCCCGCCCTATGCGCGTAGTGCTGTTCACTTGAGAGTGTTTGGGCTGCAGAGCAGCCCTAAGTGACCAGCATTACGCCCAAAGGCGGGGTTTTCGAATGCTTTGGCGTCATCGACGCAAGCCCCGACACTACCACAGCGGGGCAAATACTCAAGCCCTTGCTATCAGTGTGCCTTAAGGTCGCGAAGCGCAGTGGCCTCGCGGCAGATCTGCCGACGGCGCTCATCATCGGCAGAGCGCCATTCGCGGATATGTTCAACATGCCGATGACAGCCGGTGCACACGCGCTGTTCGTCAAGGCGGCAGATGCTGATGCACGGCGATGGCACCGCTGGGCTGACGTTGCTGTAAAGCGGCTTGGGGGGCCGAACGGGTGCATTGCTCATGTCAGATGTCGTCGAAATCCAGCTTTTCGCCGGCTCGCTCCCACACGATGCGCTCAAGCATTTCACCCAGCAGCTCTTCGCTCTTCTCGCACACCCACTTGCCGCTCTCTTCGTCATAGTCGAAGTGGAAGCCGCCGGACCGATCGGCCAGCCACAGCTGGCGCAGAGGCTCCTGGCGGCTGAAGATCAGCTGGGCTCCACCTTCGAACTTCACGGTCAGCACTCCAGCGGAGTTCTCCATGTCCAGATCCAGCCCGCTTTCGTCGAACAGGTCTTCCAGCGCCTGCTGGGTAGCGTCGACCAGATCATGGAAACGCGCTTCACTCAAACTCATTGCAGGAACCTCGAAATTGGCGGCGTGACAGGCAAGCCGGGCACGATACGGGCGCTTGCCGATGAATGCAAAGGTTTAGCCAGGGTCCTTGCAGGCCACTTTGCTTGCAACGCGGCCCTGACGGCAAACAGGTGCGGCTCGGCACCCAGAATAGCCTGCCCGGCGGGCCGGTACTTGCATAGGCAAGCCGCCGGTCGCTCGGTATACTCGGGCTCAATACTGCATTTTTCTAAGGATTTCATCCATGAAGCGCCTGATTTCCTCCCTCGCGGCGCTGGTCGCTGTTGCCTGCCTCGTTTCTGCATGCGGCCAGAAAGGCCCGTTGTACCTGCCCGATGACGGCAAGGACCGCAAAGACGCCCACTCGGCGCACCAGCACCAGACCAAAGCCAAGTCAGCACAGACCCAGGAGCAGCAAGACACGCTGCAGTCCGAGCCTGAGCAGTCGCCTGAGCAGTAAGGGAATCGGATGAACGTCTTCAATTACCGCGACGGTGAACTGTTCGCGGAAGGGGTGTCCCTGTCGGCAATCGCCGAGCGGCACGGCACCCCCACCTACGTGTACTCGCGTGCCCACATCGAGGCCCAGTACCGTAGCTACACCGATGCCTTGCAAGGTTGCGAACACCTGGTCTGCTTCGCGGTGAAAGCCAACTCGAACCTGGGCGTGCTCAATGTACTGGCGCGCATGGGTGCAGGGTTCGACATCGTTTCCGGTGGCGAACTTGAGCGCGTACTGGCTGCCGGCGGGCGCGCTGACCGCGTGGTGTTTTCCGGCGTGGGCAAAACCCGCGAAGACATGCGTCGCGCGCTTGAAGTGGGCGTGCATTGCTTCAACGTCGAGTCCACCGATGAGCTGGAGCGTTTGCAGCAGGTGGCCGCCGAAATGGGCAAGGTTGCGCCCGTCTCGCTGCGGGTCAACCCGGACGTGGATGCAGGTACCCACCCGTACATTTCCACCGGGCTCAAGGAAAACAAGTTCGGCATCGCCATCGCCGATGCCGAGGCCATCTACGTGCGGGCCGCTCAGTTACCCAACCTGGACGTAGTCGGGGTCGATTGTCATATCGGTTCGCAGCTGACCACCGTGGAGCCCTTCCTCGATGCGCTGGACCGCTTGCTGGTACTGGTCGACCGCCTCGCAGAGTGCGGCATCCACCTGCGCCACCTGGACCTGGGTGGCGGGGTCGGCGTGCGCTACCGCGACGAAGAACCACCGCTGGCAGCCGATTACATTCAGGCCATCCGCGCGCGCCTGGGCGATCGGGACCTGGCGCTGGTATTCGAGCCGGGGCGCTACATCGTGGCCAACGCTGGCGTACTGCTGACCCGTGTGGAGTACCTCAAGCATACCGAACACAAGGACTTCGCCATCATCGATGCGGCCATGAACGACTTGATCCGCCCAGCCCTGTACCAGGCCTGGATGGGCATCTGTGCAGTCAAGCCGCGTGAAGGCGAAGGTCGCCCGTATGACCTGGTCGGCCCGATCTGCGAAACCGGCGACTTCCTGGGCAAGGACCGGGTTCTGAACCTCGCCGAGGGTGACGTGCTGGCCGTTCAGTCAGCGGGCGCCTATGGTTTCGTGATGAGCTCCAACTACAACACCCGTGGCCGTTGTGCGGAAATACTGGTCGACGGCGACCAGGCTTTCGAAGTACGCCGCCGCGAAACCATCGCCGAATTGTACGCTGGCGAAAGCCTGCTGCCGGAGTAAGCCCATGCTGCTGCGTTTTACCAAGATGCATGGGCTGGGCAACGACTTCATGGTCCTGGACCTGGTAAGCCAGCACGCCCACATCCAGCCCAAGCACGCCAAGCAGTGGGGCGATCGCCACACGGGCATCGGCTTCGACCAGTTGCTGATCGTCGAGGCGCCGAATAACCCGGAAGTCGATTTCCGCTACCGTATCTTCAATGCCGACGGCTCCGAAGTGGAACAGTGCGGCAACGGGGCACGCTGCTTTGCGCGGTTCGTGCTCGACAAGCGCCTGACCGCCAAGAAGCGCATACGCGTGGAAACCAAGAGCGGCATCATCGTGCTGGACGTACAGAACGACGGCCAGGTTAGTGTCGACATGGGTCCGCCACGCTTCGTCCCTGCCGACATCCCGTTCGTCGCCGACGAGCAGTCGGTGAGCTACCCGCTGGAGGTAGACGATCAGGTGCATTCGATTGCCGCGGTGTCCATGGGCAACCCTCACGCCGTACTGCGCGTGGACGACGTGGTCAGCGCCCCTGTGCATCAGCTGGGGCCGAAGATCGAACACCACCCGCGCTTCCCCCAGCGCGTCAATGCCGGCTTCCTGCAGGTCATTGACCGCCATCGCGGCAACTTGCGCGTGTGGGAGCGCGGTGCTGGGGAAACCCAGGCGTGTGGCACTGGCGCCTGTGCAGCTGCCGTGGCGGCCATCAGCCAAGGCTGGATGGACTCGCCCGTCGCACTTGACCTGCCGGGCGGGCGCTTGCATATCGAGTGGGCCGGGCCAGGCAAGCCGGTGGTGATGACCGGCCCGGCCGTACGCGTCTACGAAGGACAGGTTCGATTCTAAGCGAGTAACCGTCATGACCGATCACCCCAAGGATATACCCCAGCAGGCCGCTGAGCTCGATGCCGAAGCGGTGGTCGCCTACCTGCGTGCTCATCCAACCTTTTTCACCGAGCATGATGAGCTCTTGGTCGAGCAGCACATTCCCCACCAGCGCGGTGACAGTGTTTCGCTGGTCGAGCGCCAGCTCAAGTTGCTGCGCGACCGCAACATCGAGATGCGCCACCGCCTTTCGCAGTTGATGGACGTGGCCCGCGACAACGATCGGTTGTTCGACAAGACCAGACGCCTGATCCTGGACCTGCTCGATGCAACCACGCTGGAAGACGTGGTGATGGTCGTCGAAGACAGCCTGCGTCAGGAGTTCCAGGTACCTTTCGTCAGCCTGATCCTGTTTGGCGACAACGTAGCGCCGGTGGGGCGCTGGGTCAGCAACGCCGAAGCCCAGCAAGCGATCGGCCCGCTGCTCGGTAGCGGCAAGACCGTCAGCGGCAGCCTGCGCGAGCACGAGCTGGCGTTTCTGTTCGGTGAGGAGCAACGCCGCGACGTGGGCTCCAGCGCGGTGGCGACCTTGGAGCACCAGGGGCTGCATGGGGTGCTGGCCATTGGTAGCCGCGACCCGCAGCATTACAAGAGCAGTGTCGGCACACTGTTCCTGAGCTATATCGCCGAGGTGCTGGGCCGTGTGGTCCCCCGCGTCAGCCAAAGCCTGCGCCCGGTGCGCTGATGGAGCGCCAGCTGGAAGCTTACTGCGCACACCTGCGCAATGAGCGCCAGGTCTCCGAGCACACGCTTGTGGGCTACCGCCGGGACCTGGAGAAGGTCATGGCGTACTGCAGCGAGCAGGCTATTGGTGGTTGGCAAGCCTTGCAGATTCAACACCTGCGCCAGCTGATCGCGCGCCAGCATCACCAGGGCCAGTCTTCGCGCAGCCTGTCCAGGCTGCTATCGGCGGTGCGGGGCCTGTACCGTTACCTCAACCGCGAAAAGATTTGCCAGCACGATCCTGCCAATGGCCTGAGCGCCCCCAAGGGGGAGCGTCGATTGCCCAAGGTGCTCGACACCGACCGTGCCTTGCAACTGCTCGATGGCGGCGTGGACGATGATTTCATTGCCCTGCGCGATCAAGCCATTCTCGAATTGTTCTATGCCTCGGGCCTTCGCCTTTCGGAGCTGACCAACCTTGACCTCGACCATGTCGACCTGGCCGGTGGCCTGGTACAGGTGCTGGGCAAGGGCGGCAAGGCCCGCGTGCTGCCGGTAGGGCGCAAGGCGCGGGAGGCACTGCAGGCGTGGTACCGCCTGCGCGGCGCCGGCAACCCCAGGGATCGCGCCGTCTTCATCACCCGGCAAGGCAATCGCATCAGCCCACGCGCCGTGCAACAGCGGGTCAAGGTGGCCGGGGAACGCGAGCTGGGCCAGCATCTGCACCCACACATGCTTCGCCATTCCTTTGCCAGCCACGTGCTGGAATCGTCCCAGGACCTGCGCGCTGTACAGGAAATGCTCGGACACGCCGACATCGGCACGACGCAAATCTATACGCATCTGGATTTCCAGCACCTGGCAACGGTGTACGACAGCGCCCATCCCAGGGCCAAACGCAGCAAAGGCAACGACTGATGAACATCAAGCTGATCACCTTCGACCTCGACGATACCCTTTGGGACACCGCGCCGGTCATTGCCAGTGCCGAAGTCGTGCTGCGCGACTGGCTTCAAGCCAATGCCCCGTTACTGGGCGATGTGCCTGTCGAGCATCTGTTTGCCATCCGAGAACGGATCGTCCTGGCAGAGCCCGAGCTCAAGCACCGCATCAGCGCCTTACGCCGCCGCGTGCTGACCCGCGCCCTCGAAGACGTGGGCTACGGCCAGATGCAGGCACAGCAACTGGCCGAGCAGGGGTTCGAGGTGTTCTTGCAGGCCAGGCACAAGGTCGAGATATTCCCGGAAGTTCAACCGATGCTGGAATTGCTGAGCCAGCATTACGCCCTGGGTGTCATCACCAATGGCAATGCCGATGTCAGCCGGCTGGGGCTGGCCGATTATTTCCGCTTCGCCTTGTGCGCGGAGGACCTGGGCATCGGCAAACCCGACCCGGCCCCGTTTGTAGAGGCCCTGCGCCGCAGCGGCGTGCCTGCCAGCGAAGCGGTGCACGTCGGCGATCATCCTCGCGATGACATTGCCGGTGCTCAGCGCGCCGGGCTGCGCGCGGTTTGGTTCAACCCCCAGGCCAAGGCGTGGCCCGGTGAGCAAGCACCCGACGCCGAAATTCAGCGCCTGTCGCACCTGCACGAGGTGCTCGCCCGCTGGCAATGACCTTGCCGACAGCACCTCCCTGCGCAAGCCAGGCATAAAAAAACCCGCAGCGACGGCGGGTTTTTCGAAGGCATCGCTTAGATAGGGCGACTGCCGTATTTATTGTCCGGCTTCTTGGGTGGGTCGGCGACCACGTTGGCCTCGACTTCCTGAACCTTGCCACCACGCGACAGGAACTCTTCCATGGCCTTGGCCAGGGCATCACGCTCCTTTTGCTTGGCTTCCAGGCTGGGCATCTCGTCTACCGAGACAGCCGCCTTGGATTTGCCCTTGGCAGCGGGTGCAGGACTGCTGTCGTCGTCGCCAGCGTCTTCTGCAACATCATCGGCAGCCGCTTCAAGGCCGTCATCAGCCTCGTCTTCATCACCGACCTCGAGGTCATCATTTTCCAGATCGTCGTCGCTCATGTTCTACCTCATGACGTGCAAAAGCAGGTTAGTTAGAGACCAGTGCTGCCGTAGACCGGCAGCTTCTGGTGAAAATTCCACTGGCCGTGGGTTCGACCACGGCCTTTGGGCCAACGCATCTGACGGACGGCTGTACCCGGGTGGGCCTGCACGTGGCAGTGCCGCACAAAACCTGTGACCCCTGCTGGGCCACGCGCTTTTTAGCCAGCCTGGCAAAGGCCGGCAGGGGTGATGAATGTACGTTCCAGCACCCTTCGGCGCGCATTCTAGCGCGCTCGCAGAAAAAGCAAAGCGCCATGAATGCCCCAACTTTTGTAAGTTTTGTACCCGTGTCACAAATAGACGGGATAAACCGTTTGCGCACGTGAAAATGCTGGGCAAGTGATCAAAAAAAATGGCAGCAGGTGCCGCTTGTGAGCGCCTTGCCAGCCCCCTGCGCGCACGCTTGATCAGGCCGACCTTAAACACAAGACGAAAAAATGCCCGGCGAGCCGGGCACATTTCTGCAGCGTCGTTGTTAGAGGTTGTAGCCGCGTTCGTTGTGCTGCGCCAGATCCAGACCAACGGATTCTTCTTCTTCGTTGACCCGAAGCCCCATCACCAGGTCCAGGACCTTGAGGATGACGTAGGTGACGATGGCGGTGTAGGCCACGGTGAAGATCACGCCTTTGGCCTGCACCCAGACCTGCATGCCGATATCGGTGACCGCGCCGAAGCCACCCAGCGCCGGGGCTGCGAACACGCCGGTCAGGATGGCGCCGACGATACCGCCGATGCCGTGTACGCCAAACGCATCCAGGGAGTCGTCGTAGCCCAGCTTGCGCTTGAGGCTGGTGGCGCAGAAGTAGCAGATCACGCCCGATGCCAGCCCGATGACCAGCGCGCCCATCGGCCCCACCGTGCCCGCTGCTGGCGTGATGGCAACCAGGCCAGCGACCACGCCCGAGGCGATACCCAGCGCACTGGGCTTACCGTGACCGATCCATTCGGCGAACATCCAGCCCAATGCCGCGGCAGCCGTGGCGATCTGGGTGACCAGCATGGCCATGCCCGCAGTGCCGTTGGCCGCAGCCGCCGAACCGGCGTTGAAACCGAACCAGCCGATCCACAGCATGGCCGCACCCATCAGCGTATAGCCCAGGTTGTGCGGTGCCATGGGTGTGGTCGGGTAGCCTTTACGCTTGCCCAGTACCAGGCAGCAGACCAGGCCTGCGATACCAGCGTTGATGTGCACGACGGTGCCGCCCGCGAAGTCCAGCACGCCCCAATCCCACATCAGGGCACCGTCACCGCTCCATACCATGTGGGCGATCGGAGCATAGACGAGGGTGAACCAGATGCCCATGAACACCAGCATGGCCGAGAACTTCATGCGTTCGGCGAAGGCACCCACGATCAAGGCTGGGGTGATGATGGCGAACGTCATCTGGAAGGTGATGAACACCGCTTCAGGGAACAGCGCCGTGGCCGAGGTCAGGCTGTCAGGCGTCACGCCGCTGAGAAATGCCTTGGAGAAGCCGCCGACGAAGGAGTTGAAATTGAGTACGCCCTTCTCCATACCGGTGGTATCGAAGGCCATGCTGTACCCGTAGACGACCCAGAGAATGCTCATCAAGCCAGTGATGGCGAAGCACTGCATCATCACCGACAGCACGTTCTTGGAGCGCACCATGCCGCCGTAGAACAGCGCCAGGCCTGGGATGGTCATGAACAGCACGAGCGCCGTGGCGGTGAGCATCCAGGCGGTGTCGCCGGAGTTGAGTGCTGGCGCGGCCTCCTCTGCAAGGGCGAGCCCTGGCATGACGAAGGACAATAGGGCTCCTAGCCCTGCGATCTTACGCAGAGTCATGTTGTTTTCTCCTGGGGCGTTGGGTTTGGTGAGGCTTGTGTTGCTGCTTAGATCGCGTCGGTATCGGTCTCGCCGGTACGGATGCGGATCGCCTGCTCCAGATTCACCACGAAGATCTTGCCGTCACCGATCTTGCCGGTGTTGGCAGCCTTGGTGATGGCCTCGATTACCCGATCCAGGTCTTTGTCATCGATAGCAACATCGATCTTCACCTTGGGCAGGAAATCGACCACGTATTCGGCACCGCGATACAGTTCGGTGTGACCCTTTTGACGCCCGAAGCCTTTGACTTCGGTGACGGTGATGCCCTGCACGCCGATTTCCGACAGTGACTCGCGCACGTCGTCCAGCTTGAACGGCTTGATGATGGCTGTGACTAGCTTCATGAAACTCTCTCCCGATTTGGTGGACTTGCCCCAGGAAAACAAACCCGTCTCAAGTCTAAGCGCAGCGGTTGCCTTTTGTAACGCGTCGTCGGCATGCGCACTGCCTGGTCACAAGGAACTGCATCAGTGCATGGCTCGCTTAGCACTTTGCAGAAACCTTGCCAGGTCTGTGAACACCAGCGAAATCAGGGGGTTGGCCCGACGTTACAGCTTTGGCTAATCGCCAGCACTCAACCTGTGCACCCATACGGTGCGAGGCTGGTTCGGGCTTTGCGCGAAAAACGTGCAACACCGCCTCGTCATGGGAGGCACAAGGGTGCGTGCTACACTGGCCGCCATTTCTCGACACTGGTGGACACCCTCATGCTCGCGCCCAAAGCCCTTCTCGACGCCCTGAGCGACCAGGCCTCGCGCCTGTTCAGCAGCGACAACACCCAGCCTCGGGCCGAGCTGGAAAGCCAGTTCAAGGCCTTGATGCAAGGCGCTTTGAGCAAGCTCGACGTGGTCAGCCGCGAGGAGTTCGACAGTCAGATGGTGGTGCTGGCACGCACCCGGGCTCGCCTGGAGGCGCTGGAACAACAAGTCGCAGAACTCGAAGCGCGCCTGGAAGGCAAGCGCTGACACCAAAGCTGCGTGACCCAGCCTCCTATCGACTTTCAGCGCGCTTCAAGCCTGCTGGCCGGTCGATCCAGGCCAGGTTTGGGCGGCAGTTCGCTGGGGCGTAGGCTGCCCCGGAACAACGCGGCGCCGTATTGCGTGAACAGCGTCCGTACCCTGTTGCGCGAATTGAGGACTTCGGCGTGAATGTCTTCGATGGCTGTGTCGCCAGGTCGCAGGCTCGCCGCATGGGTCACCCACTCAATGGCTGCATAGCGGCTTTGCCTGCGTGTACCTTGCCCCTGCATCCAGGCAAGCCCCAGCTCGGCACTGGCACGTGCTGCAATAGCGCTGTCCGGGTGCTCCACCAGGCTCAGCAAGTAGGCGACCGCCTCGGCTCGCTCACGCGGCTGGCCAAACTGGCGCAGCAATATGCCCAGGTGCAACCGTGCGCAGGCATTGGTCTGAGCATTGCCCAGGGCGTCTATCAACAGGCGCCTGACCTCGAGCATTTTTTCTCGATCACCCAGGTTCGTCCCCCCTTGCATCTGCAAGCAGGCCAACCGGTATTTGGCCTGGCGACTCCCTGTCTGGACGGCGCGCAGCAACCATTGCTCAGCCACTTCACAGTCCATGTATCGCCCAGGGGTATCGCTCCACTCACCCTGGTGAAGCTCGAACAGGCTTAATGCCGCACCTGACAGGGCTTGCTCGGCACCGCCTTGAAGCAAATAGTAGGCAACCTCATGCCGATCATGGGACCAGAGCAAGCGGGCCAGTTCCAGGATTTTCAGGCCGGGAGCCTGACCCGCCCGCTGGCGCTTGATCGCAATCGTCAGCCAGCGTTTGGCTTGATCGCCGCTGCGCGCCAGGCCCCACAAGCCAAAGTGATGTCCCGCGGCCCGCAGCGCGCAGGCAGCGGCGTGGGAGCGGCCATCGCTCAGGCGAAGAATCGCGGTATTGAGCAGTGCCTGCTCGTGCGCAGTGCTGCGTGTCAAAGCCGTGATGACCAAATGCCGAAGCGGTGGTCCCAGCGCCTGGATGCCGCCCAGGTCGGCAGGGCATGCAAGGCTTTGGGTAAAATCGGCCAGTGCCTTGTCATGGTCGCCCCAAACGCTCGCCTGCAACGCACCGCGCCATGCCAGCAATACGGCAGTCTCCCTAGGCCGCAGTGGGCGCACGGCCCAGTCTTCGAACAATTGCTGGTACTTGGCCACTGCGCTTGGGCGTTCGGCACTTGGGCATTTCAAGCGTGCTTCCACGGCCATCCATCGCAGCGCGTTGCGCAACGGCTCGCTCCAGCCCCGGCAAGCCGGCATATTGACCAACCGTTCTATGGACTCGACTTGCCCACGTCGGTCCTGCAATAGATACAACGCGTGGGCCTTGATGGCCTCGAAGCAGCCCGGCCGTGCGGTCAGTGCCTGGCTCAGCCAATAGGCCTGCGGCTCCTGGCGCTCTGTGCGCGGCTCAAGTCCATCGGGCAACATCCGAGGCAGCTCGGCCAAAGGCATCACGCCATGCCTGACCAAATACGGCGCGGCAGCCTCCTGCACCTCCACGTCCGCATGTGTACTGGGCCTGAAGCGGGCTGGCTGCTCATTGAACAGCTCGACCAGCCAGCCCGGCTCGCGAAACCTGGCACTGAGCAACTGCAAGCCTATGGCAGCCGCGACCGGCCGCTGCGAACGGGCCAAGGCTCTGAGTAAATGGGCAGTGGCGGTTTCGCACATTTGCTCGATCGCCAGCCAGCGTGCCGGTGTGCGGGCGCCGCCGTGGTCCACCTGGCAGGCACGGCTAAGGCAGTAGAAGCCCATGACGACCTGCGGGTGATAGGCCCTGGGGCAGGCATCGATCCAGGCGCGAAGCACTTGGCTCAGCGCCCTGTCCCCCTGGTCCGGGTCGACCAGCAGATGGCTCTCGACGGCTGAGAGATAGGCCGGGAACTCGCCCGGGGGCGCTTGGTACCAGCGAGCCTCCAGGGAATCGAAATAGCGATTGAGCTCGGCGAACGCGTTGGTCTGAACCAGTTCGCGAATAACCTCACGGGTGTGGGTGAGCGTTTGCACAGCGCAATACCTCAAGTCCATTTCAAGGTCGAAGCGGTGCCATCCCA
This sequence comes from Pseudomonas sp. UBA5666, assembly GCF_002420785.1. Lineage (NCBI taxonomy): Bacteria > Pseudomonadati > Pseudomonadota > Gammaproteobacteria > Pseudomonadales > Pseudomonadaceae > Pseudomonas > Pseudomonas sp. UBA5666. The sequence continues at coordinate 243,066 of NZ_DIIQ01000002.1, forward strand.
TGGCATCGGTGGTTTGCTTGAACAACACTAAGCCAAAGAAGGCCGCTGCGCAAAACTATTGGATCCATTTCTAGGCGGTGCACAGGTAGAAATGATCAGAAGCACACTGGCATCCCCTGCCCCGTCTCGGCTCGCTATGCTGGGTCCATCCGCAGGAAGCGGTCTTGGCAGCGAATGGAGCGCCCATGTCTTTAGCCCTTGTTCACAGCCGCGCCCAGGTAGGCGTGCAGGCCCCGGCCGTCAGCGTTGAAACCCACCTGGCCAATGGCTTGCCTCATCTCACACTGGTCGGCTTGCCCGAAACCACGGTCAAGGAAAGCAAGGACCGCGTGCGCAGTGCCATCGTCAACAGTGGCCTGAACTACCCAGCCCGGCGCATCACGCAAAACCTCGCTCCGGCCGACCTGCCCAAGGACGGTGGCCGCTACGACCTGGCCATCGCCCTGGGCATCCTGGCGGCCGATGCCCAGGTGCCCGTGGCCACCCTGGCCGAGCTCGAATGCCTGGGCGAGCTGGCACTGTCGGGCGCGTTGCGGCCGGTACAGGGCGTCTTGCCCGCAGCGCTTGCCGCACGCCAGGCGGGGCGGGCACTGGTAGTGCCCCGTGAAAATGCCGAGGAAGCCAGCCTTGCCAGTGGCCTGGTGGTGTATGCCGTAGGCCATCTATTGGAGCTGGTGGCCCACCTGAACGGACAGGTACCGCTAGCTGCCTATGCCGCCAATGGCTTGCTCCTGAACCCTCGCCCCTACCCCGACCTGAGCGAGGTGCAGGGGCAACTGGCGGCCAAACGCGCGCTGCTACTGGCCGCTGCCGGGGCGCACAACCTGCTTTTCACCGGGCCGCCAGGTACTGGCAAAACCTTGTTGGCCAGCCGCCTGCCGGGCCTGCTGCCACCGCTGGATGAGCATGAAGCGCTGGAGGTCGCCGCCATCCAGTCGGTCAGCGGGCACACCCCGCTGAACAGCTGGCCACAACGGCCGTTTCGCCACCCTCATCATTCCGCCTCCGGACCTGCGCTGGTGGGTGGCGGATGTAAGATCCATCGCTAATTGGCAAGAACATCGATATTTGTCAAAACACTATCGGTAAGTGACAATGTCCAGCTGACTGAAAGCCGTAGCAGGGCAGCGCTACGGGGGTGTGCCTCAGTGCTTACCGCTGCCAAGCACCCAAGTCCCTTCGCTCATGATGCCTTCAACCTACGATTTTCTGGACCTTAAGCTCACCTGGAGAGTTAAAGGCGTCGGCCACCTAGTTGAAAATGATACAGATTCAGATCCTTCTATCATTATGTATTTTGAAAGCTTTGATAAGAACAAGAGTGGCGCAGAGCGATTCGATTTCAGCCATCATAATATCCCACTGAGCCTATTCCGAAAACTAAGTACAAACACAGAAATCCAAAATGGCGAATTGGTTAAGCAACGTATTAGAGCTTGGATACCCATCGATCCGAGCGAACTCAGCGAGCATTTAGCACCGACTTTTTTTGAGCCGGTCAAGGTGGTAGCCAAGCTCAGAAAACAGTTACGCCGCAATCATTTATCCCTTGGAGGCCCCAGACCCCCTCGCCCCGCATTCTTTCGTCACAGCAGCTATCTTAAGCTTAAAAGAAATAATTACGACGTCATAATTCCCTGTGCAGAACTGACCAGGTTTTTCTTCTGCCCTACCAAAAAACTAACTAAAGCAGTATTTTCCTCTGACTTGGCCAGATGGATACAAGAACATAAAAATGGAGAATCACGAAATACTGACAACACACCAAAATGGACGGATAAAGAGCGTCAAACCCTAGACTTCATAACAAAAGACATTCGAGGCGAGGTGGCGGCTCGGCTACCGTATAAAACCATTATTAAAACAGGAATCGAAAATCACCGAAACGGACTCAATAGGCCGCCTTTCATTCTTACAAGATTCCCCACTAGCGAAAAAACTGTTCTTCTCGCATCTTATGAGTCCTTTCCGTTCGGCGTCTTAGGACTCACTAAACGCAGAACATATGTAATCGGAACAATTTACAAATCCCTCGAGCACAGTACTTGGCTATACCAGCAAGAGAGTGGAAACCCTATAACTGGTGCAAATGGGGCTTTCTGCTTATCCTAAAAATATAATCCATTGACAGCCGCTAGTTAAACTCAAGTAGACTGAGCTTGGAGAGCGCCTTAAAACCCAAGACAGTTCAGATGCCAGCCGCAAAGAACTTAAATGCATGAGAAAACCGAAATTACACTCTAATTCCTCAACCTATATGAGAAAAATGAGGATGAAGGGGGGGGGGGGGAAGTG